>CALHZJ010000072.1 GCA_938041005.1 uncultured Candidatus Saccharibacteria bacterium
CTTTAAGCGTGTTATGCTCTTTTCTTTAATGTTTACCATTATTACGCTAGTAGGAAATTACGTTTCAATGCGAGGATCGACAGGACCGTATAACATACACGTTTCTTTTTTGATATCAGCCATTTCAAATGCATCGATGATGCTCTCCCCGTTGCTAATTATTTTTATGATTAGATGGTACAAGAGGGGTTATTATCAGAATATTAACAAGATGGTAAAGGATAGTCCAAAAGCGGCAATCCACTCTTCTGTACTATCGGCAATAATTTTTGCGGCGCTTTGGGTATATGGTAAACTTGTGTCGATAGATATCCTAATACTTTTTCCTGTAATCATCTTCCCTGTTATGTTATTGACTATCTATTTATTGCCGATAATTGATGTGATATTATATGGATATAATAGGCATAAATAAAAAAATAATGAACTTTAATAATACTGATTCCTTTATTAATTGCGATAGGATAATAATTTGAAAATATAATAGTCAGGAGAATGACTCTATGAATAATGATCAATATAATAATCAAAGTAACCCTACGTACAACACTCCACCAGACGGAATAGTAACCACTAACGATCAGTATAATAATCAAAACAACCCTACATACAACACTCCAGTTGTCGCAGAGCCCTTGCCTGCTGCAGTCGCGAATAAAAACATGACTAAAGACAGGACTATTATGCTGACGGTGTTTTTTGTAATAGTGAGTTTTGCGACAACTATGCCAGTACTCGGTAAATATGATGCCGTAATCTTTTTTAGTGAAGCATATTTAATGATGCCAGATATTATACGTGACGTTTTTATATTTTATAACCTAGCATTGTCACTTATTATGATTATGATGTGTATGTTTAGGCAATATTGGGCAACAAATGAAGTGCTAGGACGAGTTTCAAAAAGAATTATCTTGCTGATATGTACGATATCTACATTTGTGCTTGCGTCTTTGCTCTATGGCTATCAAATTAACTCTATAAACAACAGTGATTCTATAATAACTGTAAACAAGGATAGCGATAGGATTTTTGCGGCTATTACTACCGTAATGATGACGCCAACAATATTTATAAATTTATATATTATTATTTTCACAATTTACTTTTCTTGGGCTATACTGTCTTATTATAAAAAGTCGAAATCTAACATAGAGAAAAAGTAGACAAGCCTTCCCTTTCCATGGTATAATCCATGGAGTTATGGCCCTATCGTCTAGCGGTTAGGACACCAGGTTCTCATCCTGGCAACCCGGGTTCGATTCCCGGTGGGGTCACCAAGAATAGTTAACTTATTAAAAACATCTACATGAAGATGTTTTTTAATTTGTGAAGTAGTATGCTTCGATTCTCAATATTCTTCAACTTTTCGTATAGACACATATTACAAACCGTACGTAGATGGTCTAGTTGACGATCTGTATGGCCTCATAACTAGGGACGGCCTAGAGTTTATAAAGTAACAAATCTACCTCGTCCCATTCCTCAACCACTGTGGTCAAAGTATACATAGCGATGGTTTTGGCGTTGTCGTATATTTGTTCTGATGTAAGCTTCTTTAAATCTCTCAAGTTAAAGAGGCTGATGTTGTTGGATTCGCCGCTAGCTATATCATGTATCGGATTTTCCGAAGTAATAAACGCATAACTTATGTCCGTGTGATAATGCCCGCCACCAGCAGGATATGTGTGAATCGCGATCGGTTGAGGATGCAGTTTCACTCCAGGCAATGAAGCAAGCCTATTGTAACGCGGCTGCAACAATCTCAGCTGGTTTTTGTCGTAGCCAGATTCTTCGGCTATTTCCCGTAAGACCGCTTGCCATGGTGTCTCGTCTAGCTCGACATGCCCGCCAAACTGCAATAACTTGTTTAGCTTGCGGTGCTTATGTAAAATAATTCGAGGTTCAGCACTCTCTGTTATTTTCACAATATATCCGCTAACGCATATATCGTGCTGGCCAGGCTGGTTGTGTATATGAGGCATACTATAATTTTACTTTAATTGTGGTGCGCGGTCAAAAGGATGCGCAAGGGTAACCTTTAAGGCGGGCAGGGTATAAATTGCGCTATTTGACACAACGTAGCTACTCAGTTATTGTCTATTAATAAAAGAGAGCTTTGCGCTATATCTTCGGAGGGTGTCTCTGGTGATATTTGAAGCGATAAGCAATTTATCGCTAAAGATGGTGAGCGTTGTATGTGAGACACCGTGGGAGTCTATAGAAGGGATCTTTTTTCTAATTTGAAGGCAACTGATAGCTTTTACTGAGCTATGGTATAATAGGCAAAATAGTAAATTGGGGAGAGTTTTTTGTGGTTCAATCTTTAGGCAAGCTAGAAAAGGTAAATATCAGAAAAATATGGGAACACGAAGCTTTGTCGTTTACTCCATGGCTGGCTCATCCAGATAATTTATCTTTGCTAGGTGACGCTTTGGGAATAGAATTCAACACGGAAAACATAAAAACCGAAGTTGGTGTCGGCGATTTTAGTGCGGATATAGTTACGGCTGATTACTCTGATAGGGCGATTATAATTGAAAATCAATTAGAGCGTACAGATCACGATCATCTTGGCAAGTGTATTACTTACGCGGCTGGGATTGGTGCTGAAACAATCATATGGATTGCAAGTAATATTCGTGATGAGCATAGGCAGGCTGTCGAGTGGTTGAATTTTAATTCTTCTGATAAAATTAATTTCTTTTTGGTTGAGCTTGAGGCGTATAAAATCGGCGATTCCAAGCCAGCCCCGCACTTTTTGGTTGTTGAAAGTCCTAACGAATGGACAAAGGTTGTGCGTAGCCAGAATAATAGCAATAGCAGTGTGTCTGAAGTGAAACTGCGGCAGCAAAGATTTTTTGAGATGGTGCGAGATTATGGACTGGAGCATTCTAAGAAGGTCCTTAGCTGGCAAAAACCTCGACCTCAACATTGGTATACGATCAGATATGGTGGCAAGGCTCATTTTAACGTGTTAGCCAACACTAGAGAAAAGTGTATTTATATAGA
>CALHZJ010000073.1 GCA_938041005.1 uncultured Candidatus Saccharibacteria bacterium
GAATCCACCAAGTTGCATAAGTCGAAAACTTGAATCCCTTATCCGGATCAAATTTCTCAACCGCACGCAAAAGTCCAGTATTTCCCTCCTGAATCAGATCCAAAAAGTCCAAACCGCGACCAGAATAACGCTTAGCAATTGATACCACCAAACGCATATTCGCCTCAGCCATCTTATCCTTAGCCTTCTTATCGCCTTCAACAATTCGGCGCGCCAAGTCCATTTCCTCTTCAGCGCTAAGTAGTGGGATTTTACCAATTTCCCGCAGATACAACCTGACTGAGTCGTCCGACACGTCGTCCAAATATTGCCCAGTTGTCAACGAATCCAAATCTTCCGATTCTTCTTCGTCTATAAGCGTTGGATCAAAATCATCATCTTCATTTAAGTTTGCCGGCTTCGTCGTGATATCGTCGCTCACATTTTCTCCTTAATCAGATTATTTAAGTTCTGGCGTAAATTCTGAGACAAAACCTCATCACCCGACGCCTCGGCCTCTCTAAGCTGCGTTAATAGTTGATTCTTTTTGTTTTCGCGATGTTTGATTGTTATCTGTCTGACTAGCCGAGCCATCTCTTCGTCCAAGCTTTTTTGCTCCCAATTGGCGTAACGACTTTCACTTTTCAACTGTACTATTTTCACATACTGTTCGATTTTTTGCAAGTCCAGCGGAACTTCACCTAAATCCGCGTCTGGATTCTTTCGCAAATAGCCAATCAGCTGCCGCGCGTTGTCATCATCCAGCATTTCTCCAGAAACCGCCGCTAACCAACGCCGCACAGATTTTTCACTCGCCGCCAGCCCCGCCAGCATATCCTCAGTTTCATCCTGAACCGGAGTCGGTTTTTCTTTCTCAATTTTCGCCTTTTTCAATTGATGTTCAGCGACTTTTTCATTCGACAATTTTGCCTTCAGCGCGGTAATTGACGCGCCAGTTTTTTCAGAAATCACCGACAAATAATGCTCTTGCTCCACCGGATCTTTCAAGCCTCGGACAATTCTCAGCGCAATGGTCGAAAATCTTCGCTTGCCTTCCGCCGACTTCAAATTCTCCATTTCCGCGTATCTGGCAATCACCCAATCCACCGCTGGCTGAGATTTATCAATCGCCGCCTGCCAAAGCGCTGGATCTTTTTGGATCAATTCATCTGGATCTTTGACGCCATCAGGCAAGCTCACCACTTCCAACTCCACGCCGACTTCCTGCGCCAAATTGATCGCCCGCTCCGTTGCGTTAACTCCCGCTCGATCGCCATCAAACGCCAAGCGAATCCGCCCTGCTAATCGACTAAGCGACTTCAAATGCTGAGTCGTCATCGCCGTTCCAGAAGTCGCAACTACGTTTTTGACGCCCGCTTGATGACTGCTAATTACATCCAGATTGCCCTCAACAATCACCGCCACATCGCTTTTTCGAATCGCTTCCTTGGCTTGATGCAAACCAAAAATATGTCGCGATTTATCGAATAACAGCGTTTGCGGCGTGTTCAAGTATTTTGGCGCGCGCGGATCGTCACGAATAATTCTGCCCGTGAATCCCACAACTTCTCCGTTGCCGTCACTCAACGCCACCATCATTCGCCCGCGAAACAAATCGCCACCAAACCGATTCGACAAGCCAGCGTCCGCCAATTCCTGTCTAGAAAATCCTCTTTTTTCCAATGCTTTCGTCAACGTGTCGCCATTCTCCGGCGCATAGCCAATCAAAAAATCGCCAATTGTCTGTCGATTTAATCGCCGTTTTTTAACCACATAATTTAACGCTGTCGAATTTTTTACCAAATTCTGCTGATAAAAATTGGCAGCCAGCTTCAACGCTTCTCTGGCTCTAGCGCGACGCTTGGCTGTTCGTCCGTCGCCATTAGAAAACAAAGTCAGATCAACGCCCGCCTTCCGAGCCAAATGCTCCAGCGATTGACGAAAATCCATTCCTTCCACCATCATCACAAACGTAAAAATATCGCCACCTTTTCCAGAAGAAAAATCGTGCCAAATCTGCTTTTCTGGACTGACCATAAAGCTTGGGGTTCGCTCGTCGGTAAACGGACTTAAACCCTTCAAGTTGCGCCCCGCTCGCTTCAACTGAACATACTCACCAATCACATCCTCGATGTTCAGTCGCGCCCGCACTTCTTCTTTGGCATCATTCATATTTTTATTATATCACTCTTTACCTCTGTTATTGTTTGTGGTTAAATAGAAATATGTATCCTGACAATTTGAATAACCAACCTCAAGGTATCGATTATCTGAATCAAATTGCCACACCTCCGCCAGCGGAAGGTTTTGATAAAAAAACCAAAATCATCATCGCTATTTTGAGCTTTATCGGTCTAATAACCCTAATCGCGATATTCGTTTTCTCACAAGATTCTATGCCAAACGCTAATCCGTCACAAGTTGCATCACGCGTTAATAAGCTACTCACTATTTCCAAAAAATATAATAATAAGTTCCGCTCAACCAGTTTACAGACCACCAATAGTTCTCTGGTTGCAGTGCTGACCACTGCGAATGCCTCAATGGGCGAAGCGCTTCAAGCAACCGGCGTCAATTATAAGGAGAAACAGAAGGACATTCTCGCTCTAGATCCATCAGAAAAATTAGAGAAAAAATTGGACGAAGCCCTTCTGAATACGCAATTGGATATTACCTATGCTCATGAGATGAATGTGCAAATAACAGATACAATCAACATGATGAAAAAGGTGTACAAATCCACCAAGTCAAAAAAGATGCGCGAATGGCTAGTAAAAACTGCTGGCGACTTAGAGAATATCCAGAAGCAGATCAATCAAATCATTAAAGCAGATTAAGCCTCCGAGACTAATCGATAGCTCAGCCTCGCCAAATCAAAAACCTCTTCGTCAGTCAATTGACCTGAACAAATAATTGTATTCCAATGTTTCTTGTTTAAGTGATAGCCCGGTAAAACCGTTTCGTATTTTTCTCGTAAATTCTGTGCTAACAACGGATCACATTTCAAACTCACCCTGAGCGGCTTTGAACCTTCTGTCACCAATGCTACCATTTTCCCTGCACCGTCATTATCTCTACCAAATTTATATACCGCGACATCCTCACCAAACGGATAATCCAGCCATACGCCCGGCAAGTTTAAGATAAATTCTTCAAATTGTTTATGTGTCATACCCTTACCTTTTTCAAATAATATTCAAGTTCCATAATACTGCCGCGGATGTCTTCCAACGCTCGATGATCTTCTGGCTTGGCGAATTTCTTACCGTATTTGCCTTCAAACACAACCTTCCAAGCACTCACATCCAACACACGATAATGTAGTTTTTTTGACAACGTCGGCCACCATTGATCAATGAATCGACGATCCTGATGGATTGAATTGCCTGCTAACAAAATCTTCGTCTCGCCTGCAAAATGCTCATCACAAAACGCCAACAATTCGTGCTCTATTTCCGCCAAAGGCTTACCCGATTCATTCTGCTCCTCCAGCCCGCGTCGCGCTTCCGGATGCTCATTCCAAAAACCAGCATTTCGATCTAACAACTTAGCCAGCTTTTCCGAATCGTGACGCACAATTCCTTCATACGTCGCAATTTCCTTAAAATTCCAATCCGTCGCAATTGCCGCCACTTCCAAAATCTCATCACGCACTGGATCCAACCCGGTCATCTCTAGATCCATCCATAAAATCTTCTTTGGCTTAAAACTTGCTTTCATATCTTTATTATACTACTTTTTGGCATCGTAGTAATCTCGAGAAAACCGCTCTGGCACCTGTCTTAATAGCCTTTCAACAACGTCATCAAACTTTGCCGCACCACCAAGCTTCAGGCTATTTTCTCTTTCAATCCGAAGGGATTCAAGCACGCCATCAGACGGGACAAAACCCGTCTCATTCACTAGATAATAATACATCTCAATAGCACTCATATCTTCACAACCATACGGTATCATTCCATAAAACTTTAGATTTTCCACATAGCGTTCGGCCAATTCGTCGCTGACTTCTAACGCCTTATCTAGCTGTAGCGCTTGCATGAAATAAGCATCCCTTGGATCACCATAAATATCATCTGGCAATTGAACACTCTTGATGGTTGCATAGTCAATCCCCTGAACTTGCATATCAGACAGAAGCCTCACTGCCTTGAGGGCTAATTTATTGCCAATTCGATAGCCATAATCAATGTCGTGTTCAAAAACTGTCGGTCTAATAATATGCTCAGCAGTATCCAACACTGCTTGAGTGCTAGCCAATAACCTCCAAGTACCGTTGTTCTTGTGTATGAGCACTTGATTGATTGTAAAATCATGCCGCCTCATAAACTCGGCAGTAGATTGTACATACTCCGCGCCATAGCCATTCATTGCATCACGTGGCGAAAAACGCATTGAAAGATCGCTCGCTACCGCCCGAATCTCATCTGGATCATAATCGCCACTAGCAATAACTTCTTCTAAAATTACCAAATCGACATCGCGAGGAGGCGGTAACTGACGGTCGCTATGAACTAGAGACTCCAAAACCTGACGAGCCGCCCCACCCTTTACACCAATAAATGGCGGTAGTTCGTCTAGATCAAAACCCAAATTAGCCCGCTCAATAGCATCGGCAGGTAATTCATATTCATATATTTCATTGCAGCGAGCTTCCGGGTTGCCAGGCTGCTCGCAATCATAATATTTCAGTTGGCAGCTAATTCCTCCAAATTCTACGCAGCGCTCGCCGCTGTCAAGCACTTGCAAAGCGCGAGGTTGATGCATCTTCGCCTCTATATCACTCGGAGTCGGGCTTAATTTTTCCATAATTAATATTATAGCATAAACAATTTAAAAAGTCAATCAAAGAAGTCCTCTCATCACGCACTGGATCTAGTCCAGTCATCTCCAGGTCGATCCATAATATTTTTTCGCCTTACTCATACTATCTATTATACACTCGTTATCTGTTTATCTGACCATAAAAAGCTTCTTGCTGCTCGCTCGTTAACACATTCTGCACTTCAGCCCAAACCTTAGCCTCCGCCTCATGGACATTGTGACTATTTACCGCAGACCCGTCTAGGACCTGATGCAATTGACCCTTGGTGATAACTCGCTGATGTTGTAAATCAAACAATACTCTTACTTGTTTATTAGCCTTGTTTTTCATTGCGTCCACTATCAGCGCGATTTGCTCATCTGTTATGGCGGGGATTTTTTGCTGCCGCTCTGGACCGAGTATCAGCGAGCCGACTTTCGGCCGCGTCACACGAACCAAGTCACCATTAGGAGCAACTCTATCACCAAGGGATTCAGACACAGCGCTGCTACTCAAGGCTTGAGCAACTTGATTCTTGGTTACTGGTAAAATTGTGTTGAGTGTGTATCGACGACCATCATGCGCATCATACCACCACGGTAAAGCCAGCACTAACGTCAACGCCTCCGAGCCCATACGTCGCACTAAGCTGTGCGAACTAATTTCATACTCAGAAATACCACGTTCACCAGTATGAACATTCTTGTATTGATTAACCGTTGTTCGTCCAATGCGCCGACTACCAGTTTTGGCATACAATAATTCCTGAAACCCGCGCACCAAAGCCACCGATATATTGTGTTTTTCCTCGCTGTTTAGTTCACCCATGTCGATATCGTTTGGATTAACCGACAGGCGCCGACATATTTTACTAAATTGATAGTGAATATTATCCGCCTTATTGGGATCAATACCATTAGTCAGGTAGACATCATTGTCAGTACGACAGCCGTCATAAATCTCTCTGGTTTTCAAAAAAGCATCGTATTCGGCAAAAAAGTCATCTGTTGTATCGGGGCTGACAAATTCCTGGAACAATTCCTTTGGTTGATGCCAGGCGGCAAAGCCACCACCCGAGACGGAGGCTGCCATGGCCGATAATGCCAACACTTCACGTAAGCTTCCCCCATTCTTAATCATTTCTGCTAATGACCGAGAAAGTTCTGGCGACAATGGTAAACTATCCATAAACTCACCAATTTTTGTGATCTGCCCCTCTCCATCAATTGCTTCCAGGGTTTCCAGCAAATCGTACGACTCTTGAATAACTTTTTTACTAGCAACAGGATGCATCAGGTATCGGTTCAGATCCTCAAAATCACCATTCAGATGGATAGCCGACAAAACGTTGCGCACAATATTCGTGTGATATATCTCCGGTGGAATATGCTGTTCACGGGACGCAATATCATAAAATCCTTTCAGCTCATCTGGCAAATAAATCTTATCGTAAGATATCGGACGAGCCAATACAAACTTAGCGCCATCAATATCACGACCGCCCCGCCCCGCCTGCTGCATCAGCTCTGCTTGAGTACACAATCGAGGTGGCAACCCCTCCGTGCCCTCTTCACCAATTTCTTTACTCTTCGTCAGTCCATTTGACAGCACCAAATCAACCTCAGGGATAGTGATTCCAGACTGTCCAGCCGAGGTCGAAACGATGACAAACGACTCATCTTCTGCTGGTTTGGCAGTAAAAATCTCTCGGCGCGCAGCTTCTGATATGCCAGAATGTAGTTTGAAAAATCGTATTTTCCCGGATTGATGGCGAGTATGACGTTTGATTGACGCAATGGTCTCATCAATACTCCTCACACCTTCAACAAAGATTAGTGATTTTTTCGAGTCCTTACCATATTCAAGGTAGGCTTCGGATACGGTATTCACCTTATCTTCTTCAATATCAATATCATGCGGCCGACCCTTAATGGTTACGACTGGTAGTTCTGACCCATTAATATCTTCGTACATCGCCTGAGAAACTTCTGTATCAGGCGTGGCACTAGAAAAAGCCATATGCCATTTGCCGGTATTCTCTATCGATTTTGCCGCCAGAGCGGTAGCAAATTCCATCTCCAAATTGGCTTCATGTATTTCATCAACCAGGATAAGCGTCTTCTCGTCCTGCCAGTCGCTAGAAAATTGTTCCAGCTTTTTCGTAAACGTTGCTGGAGTCATGAAACAGAGCCTAGTGTCCGGCGTCGCTTCAGTGGCACGTCCGTGAATCTTACCCACCAAGTGATTAGGATATTGTTCGCCAAGCTGTTCACGCAAACTCTTCTCGACATATTCAGTAACATTATCGACGATAACCCGCCGCGGCATCAACACCACGACACGATCAAACCGCTCCAGTGCATACTGAGCGGTTTGTGTCGTTTTACCACTACCCGTCGGTCCGCACAGCCAGGATATTTTACTTTCCGATAATGTGTCTAATATCTCTGCTTTGTGCTTATATGCAGGTAGTTTTTTGTCACCAAGATCATAGTCAGCAAAAGGAGTTTCCGGTAGTTTACTGTACCGTTCCCGCAATTCTTTTAAACGCTGTCGCCTCTGTTCGGGCGGTTCACCATAACTATACGACGGTTGACTGGGTCTTTCAATATTTCGACTCAATAAATGACTACTGCTAGGTTCTTGCGATCTACGTAAATAGCTCGGACGCCGAACTCCATCTTTCACACTACTCTCTCCTTTATACTCACATTGTAGATAGGAGAAAGTAAAATAGCAAACGTAAGCGTCTTAGCTTTTTCTTGTCTAGTTTGTCTAACTTAAAAAACGAATATTTGTATAGCAAATCGCAATTTGTATTACACTGCCGCCTCCCTTTTGCATTTATGTTATTTTCAAGCGCGCTATGATACACTGGTGTCATGACAAAACGCATTCTACTCAAATTATCAGGTGAACAACTTCAAGGCGAATTCGCTAGCGGCTTTGACCCAAAACGCGCTCGCTGGATTGCTGAACAAATTCGACCAGCGCTGGACGACGGGGCTGAAATTGTAATTATGGTTGGTGGTGGCAATTACGTTCGCGGTAATCAAATCATCGGTCACGGAATCCAACCTGTTTCTGCTCATAACATCGGGATGCTTTCTACGCTAATGAATGCCATCGCACTGGCGGACGTATTGAACGACGCAGGACTTCCAACTCGCGCATTGTCCACGGTCGAAGTGAATCAATTTATTGATCACTACACTTTCCGACGCGCCATTAGCCATATTAAGAAAAACCGCATTGTAATCGTAGCGTGCGGCACTGGTAGACCATTTCTGACCACTGATACTGCAGCGTTAAATCTAGCATTGGAAATGCAGTGTGACGCCGTGGTTAAAACAACGAAAGTCGACGGAGTTTACGATAAAGATCCTATGAAATTCCCTGACGCTGTAAAAATTGACCATTTATCTTACCAAGAAGCCCTGACAAATCCTAACATTGCCGTTATGGATAAGGCGGCAATTGGACTAGCTATGGACGAGCATATTCCAGTCATCATTTGCGACCTGCTAACAGATGGAAATATTCTCCGCGCAACCCGCGGAGAATCAGTAGGCACGCTTATTAGTTAAGGTTCTAATCCTTTTTCTTATCTAATTTATCGAGTTTCAAGAAGTGAATGATTGCATATACAACAAATGCAACGGCTATCAACGTAATTAACGAGCTAACGAATGCGCCGTATAAAAACTCGCCTTTACGTCCAGCAATTTCAACCGTAAATGAAGCTGATTGCAATCCTTGTTGAGAGCCAACGATCAACTGCACTAACGGGTCAACAAATGCCGTCACCAACTTTTTAACCGTATCGCCAGCTGCGGTACCGATTGCCAAACCAACCGCCATACCGACAACACCCTGCTCGCGAATAAAATTAACAAATCCAGCCATGTGAGTGTCTTTTATCACTGTACCCGCAATTTTCTTCTCCTTAAGAGCGGCAACTTTCGCGGCGGCTTTTATGCTCTTAGAAACCAACTTTTTAGCCGATTTGTCGACACTAGGTTTTGCCATAATAAATTCTCCTTTTTATTATTGAATTTTATATCTTATTTGGTGCCACGATTCCCAAAATAGCCAATCCAGCCTTAAGAATATCGGCGTAAATTGCCACGATTCCTACACGATGTGCCTCTTTGTCACTACCAATAACCTGATTTTTCTCGTAATATCGATTAAATTCTTGCGCCAATTCAAACAAATATGTACAGATGTGATGAGGCTCCAAACTTTCCTTAGCGCGATCAACCACGTCCACGTACTCACTCAATTTTCTGACCAGCATTTTATCCTCGTCAAACAACTCTGTCGGAAAGGCAATTTCTTTATCGGATTTAGCTAAGATTCCCCGCGCTCGAGCATGCGCATACTGCAAGTAACTTCCCGTATTTCCCGTCAGACTTACCGCGTCATTAATATCAAATATGACGTCGCCGCCGATCTTCACTTTCAAGAATTGATAACGAAGCGCGCCAGCGATCACGTCGTCAGTTGGTTCACCGCCAGCATTTTCAATTGCCTTCTTAAACTCATCAAACAGCCAGCCAATTGTAACAACCTCACCCGTTCGAGAACTCATCTTTCCAGTTGTCAATTTAACCAAACCAGTCGCGTAATTAAACAATTTTCCTTTCAAAGCCGGAATCGACAATTCACTAGCCGCAATCACGCCACGGAAGTACGCTGCTTGCTCCTCACCATTTACTGTAATTGACAAGTCCAAATTCGAGTAGTCCTTATACTTCAACTGAATCAATCCCATATCATGCGCCCCATAAAGACCATTGCCATGAGATCCAATAAACACATTATCAAACGCGCCGTATTTGCTGCCTTTAAAAACATACGCACCGTCAGATTTGGTAAACACCTCTGGGGTTTTCTCTTTAATTAAAGATTTTCCCAATTCTTCAGTTTCGCTCTCAACGTAACGTCGCTCAATTGGCACGTTTCCAAGTCGCCCAACATTAGAGTCAATTTCATCAAAACTCCAACTTTTACAGATTTCGTAAACTTGTTTATATAGCGGATCATCCAGGACGAATGATTGCTTAGCTAGTTCATCAATTTCTGCCTTCGCCTCTGGAGATTCTTTCGCCGCACGCGCACCTTCAACATACATGCGACTCATAAATTCATTTCGCTTATCGGCTGGGATTTCGTTCAATTTATTCACATCGCCGTCAATCTCACGTAAAATCGCCCACATACTTTTACCGACATGCGTTCCGACATCACCGTGATAACTCACTCGATGCACAATTGCACCATCAACCGCCAACAAATTAGCCATCGTGTCCGCCAAAATCGCATTCAAAGCGTGTCCGATATGCATAGCCTTAAATGGATTCGGACAATTGGTTTCAATTACAACCGTCTGACCGGCGCGCTTCGTCGTTGGCTCTTTTTTCAAAGAATTTAGAACGGATTGATCACTCAGTTTTACATTGATAAAACCTGGACCAGCCACGCTTACTTCACTAAACTCCTCTTCCTTGCGCAGATTTTCAGCAATCATCTCCGCAATTTCACGCGGATTCTTCCCTAGCGGCTTAGCCAATTGCAACGCCACATTTGTAGCAAAGTCACCAAACTTCGGATCAGGACGCGTCAATTGTACCGATATATCTTGATCAAAAAGTTGCTTCACTACTTGAGAAATAATCTGTTCCATACTGTCCAGTATACAACAGAGGTGGATTATTATCTAGCTAAATCCCTACGCTGTTTCGTCAAGCTCTTCCAGTTCCAGACTTAATTTCGTCGCCGAACTTGGGCTAGACCCTTTCACGTGTTGCAATACATATGTCAACGCCGACATATCGTCTCGACTCAATACGCCTTCGGTAAGTCCGTGAATATCTTTTTCTTCAGCCATTTTATTCCTTTTTGTTTTAATTTTTTATACAGTAAAATGATATCACATTATTTTTATTTTGTCAATAACTAGAACCTTGCGGCCACTTACTTAGCTTTATTTTTATCTGATCGACGCTTATATTCTTCTGCTATAACCCTACCTATTTCGCTGTCTTTTAAGTACTCTTTGCATGACGATAATAAACGCTCGGATACATCAGAATCCTTCATCTCTAGCGCCTTCCTATATGAATTGCTAAACGCCGCAAACATACCGTCTTCATCTTTCATGACTCTAATAGTAAGTTTCTTATCCTCTGACGATACGTAAACAAATATCAAGTCTGCGCCAGATTTCAATGCCGTATGAATCGCTGCAGAGCCCATTTCACTACGAGGCTTTGAACCTACTGAGTCATCCGCTGAATATCCAGCCAAAACCAAAGATCCACCATCCTCAACAAATTTAACCGCTTCTTCGTAATGGTCTGTTGAAAAGTGAACCGGTTTTTTACTCTTTTTATCTACCCATTCATATGGCACACCAAAAAAGTTTTTAGCACCAAACGCAAGATACTGTATAGCCTCTAGGTTGATTCCGCCAACGCCCTTCTTAATCCAATCTCTATTAGTCGACGCTACGCCAATATTAATTTTGTTCAACAAAGACGCCAAATAACTAGCCGTAGGAACATCTTCTCCATTGAAATGTGTTGGCGCTATAACGCTTCCCTTACCTTCTTCTTTAGCCCTTTTAGCGGCTTCAATTAAGATATCTTCGCCAATTATTTCAACTTCCTTTTTGCCATGCATTAAGCCCATCAATAGCTTAAGTCCAGAGGAAAGCCGAACGTCTGTTTCTGGCAATCCCAATTCTTCTCCAGCTGCCTCAAGTTTTTCTACCGCCGAATTGTTAGTTAGTCCAAAAGGTTTGCTGTGCTTTTCTCGTCTACCACGCACCCATTTCTTAAGAGAACCAAGCGCAACCGACAGAGAAAAACCCTCTCTCTGTGGCTCAGTTTCTTTTACGTCAATATCAGACTCTTGATAGAAAACTTCATCGAACAATTTTTGTTCTTCTGGGGTTGGAGTAAATTTATCTATTCCTGCAGTCATTTTAACTATCTCTCCTTATTACGCAGCCAATACCGGATCATATTTATCACGCATATACCCCAATATCGCCTCCCCACCAAACGCCTCCAATATGCGACGCTGCTTTTCACGAGCCGCCTCTGAGTAAGACGCTTCACGCGAAACATTGACATAAGCTTCAACTTCATCAGGACTAGGCTTAATAGTCTCACCAAATACCAGTCGCACAGTTTTTTTACCTAAATACTGTTTTGGATGTATCGCATTGTCATTAAGTTGGTTTGGATTTCTCTTCTGACCCTCAACCTGCATAAGTACAGGAATTATAGTAGCACCCGTCGCCAGGCTTAGATGAGGAGCTAATTTACCCGCCTTTTCTGGCAGTTCACCGTCATTTTTTATCCCAATATTGCTCATCGGGTTATGTGCTGCAGTAATAACAGAAAGTCCACTATCTGTTATTTTTTCTTGCAGACCTAAGTAATCGTCACCATTAAACGGCAACGCGTACTTATTATCAATAGCATCTTTTTCCACAGACGGATCTCTTACATACGGAACCTGAAAAAAGTTATCCATCCCAACAAGTTTATATGGTATCCTCTGATGCCAAAGACCCATATTAGTGGAGGCTACTGTCACGCCTATATGTCTAAACTCAGAAACTACGCTAGCAACAGTCGAAACATCAACGTCTGTTAGGTGACTCGTAGCAAATATAACACCCTTGTTTTCCTCGGTTTTCTTAGTTGCCTTAAAAAGATTATCAGCCCCCTCAACGACAACATCCCCCACATTACCAAAAAGCAAATCAGTAACCAATTCAAGAGGAACGCGCAGTCTTCTTGGGCTCGGATCATACAGACCTTCAGATGCGCCCTTTTTAGCGCACTGTTTAATCTCTTTTATAGCCTCAGATCCTGAAAAAGTCTCAATTTTTTTCACGATACCCTTGATTATACAATATAAAGCCCTATATTGTCAATAATCAGATCTGCTGGTGGACCTTATTCGCAACCGTCACAAATAGTCAGGCTTGCTGGGTCAACTGGTGCCGCAACAGTGCCGTTCGACTTTGCTTGATCATCAGCCGCTTCCTGCGCTGCTTTAAGAGCTGCGTCAATGGCACTCAATTTTTCTTCCAAAGTCATGTCATCAGTAATAATCTGATTTGCGTTCATTTTCATTTTCCCCTATATTTAGTAGTTACTTAACTAATTTTACGCTAGATATAGTGCTTATGCAATAAAATGTAGCCAATTGCCCGTTGTAGTTTTTTCATCAAGTTCACCAATTGGCGCAATGTACATTTGCGGATTTTGGCAACGTGGCATAAAATCAGCCAACTTCTCTTTATAAGCTGCCATTGCCGCCTCTTTCTCAGATTCTGGGAGTTCAATCACGTTAGTTTTTAAGAAAACTGCTCGCTTTTTGTCGTCCCAAACCACAAATTCCGCCTTACCGTTTCGAAACGCATTTTCTGAATGGCGCGCAGTCGGCTCTGATATCCAAATTATAGAATTACCAAAACGTGCAAAGTGCAGCGGCGTTACCAGAGGTGTCCTATCAGCATTCACAGTTGCCAACGCGCCAACTTCAACAGTATCTAATATTTCTTTTGCTAATTCATTCATAACATCAACCCCATTATTTCGTGGTATTAACTTCGTAACTAGTGTTTGTGCTTTCAAAGAAATTCACCAATTCCAGCGTATCATTGGCGGCTGCCATCCATTTGGCTGGATTCGGCACATTGTATTCAGGCTCAAAACCTAATTCTTGCAAGCGACGGTCGGTCATATGCATAACATACTGATTGACATAATCAGCATTCAATCCCAAAATTCCCTTTGGCAACATATCCTTATTGTAAGCCTTCTCAAGCTCCACTGCCTGCAGAATCAAGCCACGGATTTCTTCTGCAAATTCCTGTGTTTGCAATTCTGGATTCTCGTCCAAAATCGTCAAAAGCAAATTGATACCAAACGTCAAATGAAGATTTTCATCGCGAGTAATCCAGTCCAGTAGCGAGCCAACATTGCGCAATAAATTACGCTGACGGAAACTCATGCCAACCATAAAGCCTGAATAGAACCAAATTCCCTCAAGCACGATGTTATACGCCACCAAAGATCTAACGAAGTCCTTCTTGCCTTCCAGTGAATAAATATCCAAATTCGGATCAAGCATCACATCCAAATGTTTATTCTGGAAGTCAGCCTTATCAGCCAATGACTTTTTACCAAATCCCGCAGCATAAATTTCCTCACGATCAAACGGAAATGTCTCAATAATGTATTCAAACGTCATGAAGTGATTAGCTTCTTCCCACATCTGTTTTGACAAATATAGTTGAGCTTCCGCCGCATTCACATATGGATAAATACCGAACGCCAATGATTTATTGATCAATAACTCGTTTGGGTTCAAATAGCTAATAACCGTTTTCAATGCGTGCTTTTCATCATCTGACAATTTTTCAAAATCCGCCAAATCTTGAACTAATTGAACTTCGTTTGGAAACCACGTGTTAGCCACTGCTTGATTATAAAGATCATACGCCCAAGGGTAACGAATTGGGTGAAGTGACAATCCGTCGCGTAATCCTGAACCTAAAATTCCCATCTTAATTTCCTCCTTTATTTATTAATTTTCGCAAATCCAAATCCGCGCACTTTACTATTTGTGCGGACTTTTTGTTCTGCAATTTTATCAACTGAAACTGTCGTCTGCTCCGACTGATGACGCGGCTTAACGTGTAGATAATATGTCGTTTTCAAGCCACGCTTCCACGCTTCCGAATAAATCTTCACATATTCATCAATATCTCGCGTCTCCAGGTACATATTTCGAGAAATCGCCTGATCAACCCACTTCTGAGCCCTGGCTGCCACTTCAATAAACGCATACGGACTAAGCTGGAAGCTTGTCTTATAAACATCCTTGATGTTTTGCGGAATACCCTCAATATCTTGAATATCGCCTTGAGCTGCAAAAATCTCATCTTTCAAATTGTCCCACAATCCAAGTTTCTTCAAATCTCGAACTAAATTATGGTTCACTTCCAAAAACTTACCATTCAAAGTTGAACGACTGAAAATCTGCGCGAATTGCGGATCAATTCCAGGAGTCGTTCCCGCCACGTGACCAATGTTAGCCGTCGGCGCAATTGCCATAAGAGTCGCATTTCGCATCCCCTTCTTCACCTTCTTTCGCAAACCATCCCAGTCCAATCGCGTCTTTTGGTCTATTTTCACCTTCACGCCGCGATCTTTTGATAGCTTATCAACCGTATCAATTGGAAGAATTCCCTTGCTCCAACCACTGCCCGCGAATGTTGGATAGCTGCCCAATTTTTCTGCCAAATCAGACGATTGATCAATGGCGTGATAGCTAATGAACTCCGTCAATTGATCAACCAAATCATAAGATTCTTTTGATTCGTAACAATAGCCCAACTTTTCCAACACGTCAGAAAGACCCATAATTCCCAGGCCAATTGCTCGAGTTTGCTGATTCGAATGCATCGCTTCTGGAATTGGCGTTTGAGTGATGTCGCACAAATTATCCAATTGTCGCACCGCCGCACGAGCCGCCTCTTTCAATCTATCCCAATCCCAGGTCTTATCCTCACTAAGAAACGCCGACAAATTGATACTCACCAAATTACACGTCGCAATGTTGTTTTTATCCTGCGGCAATGTAATTTCCGTACACAAGTTACTGAGGTGAATTGTGCCTGTATTGTTATTTAACGCGCGCACGTTAATCGTATCTTTCCAAGTCAGCCACGGATGAGATGTCGCCTGCAAGCTGGTCAAAATGCGCTTAAACTGCTGACGAGCTGGAACTTTATCAAACGTACGTAATTTTCCAGCTTCCGCCATCTTGATATATTCTTTATATCGCGCCGAAAACGCTTCACCATATAATTCCGTCAAATCTGGAGTTTCCGCTGGATCAAACAAATACCAATCTTGGTCTTTTTCTACTCGCTTCATAAATTCGTCAGAGATAAATACTGCGGTATTTGCAAATCTGGTTCTTAGATATGGGTCGCCAGAGTTTTGGCGAAGGTCAACAAATTGATCAAAATTCAGGTGCCAGTTTTCCATATAAATTGCAGCCGCACCAGCCTTTTTACCCTTACGAGAAACCGCAAAAAGCGCCGTATCAATCATCTTCATAAATGGAATCGGTCCAGTCGATTCAGTGTTGGTGGTTTTAACTGGACTACCTGCCGCACGTAACTTTGTAAAGCCAATGCCAATTCCGCCCGTGCCTTTAGCAATCCACATTGTGTCGCGAACAGCCTTAGCAATTGACTCCATATCATCATCAACATTAAGCAAGAAACAGTTACTGAGCTGCGGGAAAGAACCGCCAGCGTTAACTCGCGTTGAGCCACCCGGAACATATTCCAAATTGCTCATGTGATTATAAAACTCAATCGCTGCAGTCGTTGGGTCAGATTCGTTATAACTAAGCCCCATAGCAATACGCATGTGCGTAAACTGAGGCGTTTCAATTGGTGAACCGTTTTGCTTGCGAAGAGCATAGCGATTTTTATTAGTCACCACGCCCAAATATTTACTCAAATCATCACGCGCTGGATCAAGTTCCGCCGCCAGCTTTTTCAAGTCAAATCGACCGTCGGCCATGCGCTTATCCAGCAATCCTTCTTTTACCGCCGCCTTAACAAACTTCGGAAATTCGCGCACATGAAGCTTTTTCAATTCTTCCGCCGTCTCGTAATCGCCCAAAATCTGCTTATAGACAGTTTTCAGTAGCAATCGTGCCGCAATTTTATCATAGTCTGGATCGTCTTTAACATTTTGGAGCACCGTTTGAATAACCGCCTCGTCCAATTGCTCGGTTGTAATTCCATCAAATAACGTCAATTGCAATTCGGTCGCCACCTGAACAACCTTAGAAATTTGGTCCGGCAAACCCTCGCACGCCTTTAAAATAGCCGTGTTAATTTTATTAGCATCAAACGGTTCTTTTGTTCCGTCGCGTTTGACTACGTTAATTTCTTTCACATACCCTCCTTAATTTTCCCTCTTAAAAACAAGCCACCAACACCTCATCTGGTGGCTTATCTTTGTAGCTTGTGTTTTTGTTTATTTATGGGCTCGCTATATATATAGCGTACAATAATAACTATAGCCGCTATATCTAGTGTTTTGCAAGCTATTTAGTAAAAATTACAACCTATTTTTGCTATAATCAGATTAGCCGCCTCTGTCTACGATTTTTCAACAAAAAAATACCAACAATACTTAAACACTGTCGGTAAATAATCTTCTTGGCGGAAGGAGAGGGATTCGAACCCTCGAACAGATTGCTCCGTTACACGCG
>CALHZJ010000074.1 GCA_938041005.1 uncultured Candidatus Saccharibacteria bacterium
ACCGAAGCGTGCGGTTTTGGTGTTTGGGCAAGAAGGGCCGGGGATTTCTGCGGAGTTAGCGAACGCTGCGGATCAGATTGTGGCGATTGAGCAATTCGGCTCGACTCGCTCCATAAACGTTGGCGCGGCAGCTACCGTGGCGATGTATTGTTGGTTGCAGCAAAATGTGTTGACGTTGTCGAGGGGTGATTTATAGATCAATTGATCTATTTCCGTAGAGTAGGCTGTATGATACTGCTTGTAATATTTTTTTCATGTTATCTGAAGTAGCGATGTTTTTCCACCCTTGTGAGCCTATTAGAACTCCAAGATTCTGGGCTGTATAAGATATATCTGGTGCAAAGTGTGGATTGTGAGAATATGATGCGGAAGACAAATACGTAGAAAACCTCATCAATACGTCCGGCGTGATAATCTCATTTATGGTTTTTCTGGATAATAAAGCAACTTCTTCTAAATCTATTTCTGATTGAGAATATCTATTGACGGAAAAAGTAGCGGTATAGGTCATGGTTGTGTCGTCGTTGTTTATATGTTCACTACTAAAATATGTACTGAAATTATGACAAATTCTCTGCCCAACTGATAGTCCTATAAATCTAGCTAGCTCGCACCATAATGCGCAGATTTGTAGAGGCTGGTCTTTGATCTCGATGTTTAATTCTAAAGGTGAATTAATATTTGATAGTTGATTTGTCGGGTATATTAAATCGACAATGTTTTCATTTATAGCCTTTGTATCTGGCAGTAGGCTAACTGAATCTATATTTTTCCAGGATTTCGTGTTGAGCTTTTTCAGCTCTTTAATTACTCCTTCTGGGCTGCTGATATAAAGCATATTTGGTTCTTCGGCGCCTATTTGGGATATCGCTTGCGCAACCGGCAGATATCCAGATTTCTCCGACCCTAAATCGGCTTTCATGGTTGCTATATTATTTAATAATTTTTCAGATTCATTATTATAGCACTCACCGTTAATGACTATTATGCCCGATTCGTAGGTTTCGCCGTTTAATGAATAGTCTAATAGCTTATATCTATTGTGCTGGTAAAGATATTCTGTAACCGTAGACACAAATAAATGCTCATAGGCGTGGGCTAGCTGAACACAGGGGTGATATTTAACTATTGTAAAATATTTCATATGAACAGTTTAACAAGAAAAAGAGTCGGTTTATAGACACGACTCAGGTCTTTGATGGCTGTCAACAACATGCATTGGGAATAATAAAACCTAGCTAATTTCTACACCTTGTTGTCTTAAAAAGTCAATTGCCGTATCATCTAGCTCACAATTCACAAAGTATGACCGAACTGCTAATTTTCCTTCTCCATAGACAAATTGCGTTTCCTCGTCATATTTCATACCACGGAAGTCGCAATCCTCCGCTTCAATAATAGCTTTTACGCCGCGAAAATCCACATTCCGAACCGACGAATCGGTAAAATAAATTGGTTGCCCGTAGATGTGCTTTGCGTCGTCCAGATTACAATTCTGAAACACGAAAAATCCCATGGCAAACTGGTCGAAATCAACGCCAGAAAAATCCTCATCCGTAAAGCGAACAAACTCGCCTTCTTGAATGGCGGGATAGTGCTCGTGTTGGTAGGCGGAAAAATCGTTAGCGCGAATAGATTCAGCAATGCGACGTGTGATGTTGTCCATAAATTAATGATACATCATTATTTCTCGCAATAACTCCGTCAGCTCCTACTTTACAAAAAGCATGAAATTTACTACAATAGACGTATGATTTTACCTAAATTCCATCATTCACACGTGTTGCCGAGGTAGGA
>CALHZJ010000075.1 GCA_938041005.1 uncultured Candidatus Saccharibacteria bacterium
TAGAATGTGTATCTTTCTGATATATAATTTCCCCTCTGCCGCTATTAGAAAACTCCATATATACCAAACCTCCCAAAAAATTCTCCCACCCAAAAATATTAATACACTATAACAATACATCTACTCTACAAGTAATGCAACTATTACACCTAAGCCAAATGCAATAATCGCCCTGCAAGCTTTAGGCGGACAAGGCGAGATCTTTAGTATCAGCGCCATACGCAATCGCTAACGCAGTAGGGTCGTTCATGACATTGTGAGTGTGGTTGTTTAAAATTCCATATAGTCCGACTTCAGCACTTGTCGACTTAGGCTCACCATTCACAATACCGACAATGCGAGCCATGTCACGCATATTAGTCAAATGACTACCTTCGGGTACAAATATAATAATATTGTTTCGGACATTTGGCGCGGCTTTCAATAAATCTTCTAATAAGCCATCACTACTTAAGGCGAAAGGATCAGTAAGGAATTGCTGGCGCCAACCTTGTTTCGGTGGAGCAAACTCGACACTTGACTCTCCTGAGAGTTTACCAACCTCCTCAATAACTTTAGGATCTTCTCTCTGCAAGAACTCCAAGCCCAGTTCTTTTGCGCTTGGACTCAATGATTCCTTGCCGTAACGCGTCAATTCCACGCCTTCTTTTCCTATGAAATTTGCCGCCAAAGCAACAATCCCCATTTTACGCGATCCTACCGGATCTAATAGTCGTAGCTCATTAACCTTAGATTCCATGTGAGCAACTGACGACGTCGCAACACGACCACCCAAAGAATGCCCACCAACACTAACCTCGTCGAAATCTTCCGCGACATGGTCAATTACTGGACCAACATATTCCCCTAAGCTACCGTAGCTACCAGTCTTTCGTATCTCCTTACGAACAGACTCGGGCAGCATCCCAGAATTGCCCACGCCCGGCATATTCATAACCATAATAGCCGCATCCGGATTCTCGCACGCCAGAACGGCAGCTTCTCGAATTGCGTTTGGATGACGGAAATTTCCTCCCCATCCATACAAAACAGCCTGAATCTTATTCGCATTTTCATTACCAAATATCGCGACTTCAATCCCAACTCTACCCAGTCCACTAAATACGCGAATATAGCGCGGATCTTTCAGTTGTTCAACAGTCTTATTCATGTGGTTTGAATTGTAAGATTCCTCAGCCAAGCGACGCATATCTTCCTGCGTAGCAAGTTGTATAGTATTTCCCTGTCTTAAGTCAGGATAAATCTCAGCAATTCGCAACCCGTTCTCAAAAGAATAATCCGTAGATTCAGATGGTACCCAAAGTTTTTCCGATTTCACAAGAACTTCACTCCAAATAAATTTAAACTATTGGATTTATTATACAATATATATCTAAGTAATGCAACTATTACACCTAAGCTAAATGCAATAATCGCCCTTCAACTGACTTCATCCCCTGCCACTCATTTACGGTCGGCTGAAACCAGACAGACACCTCGTCACCCACTTCACGGAAAAATTCTTCTGGCGCATTAAATGCCAGCATCTGCAACGCAACGTCATTCT
>CALHZJ010000076.1 GCA_938041005.1 uncultured Candidatus Saccharibacteria bacterium
CATAATAGCTATCAATAAATCTTCGGCCGCCTGAGGATTTATCTTCCAATCAGAATGCTTGAACAGTTTATGCAGTAATTCCCCGGTCGCCACGACGGTTTCTGATAACATAATATGATCAAAGCTAAGTGTCGATTCGGCTGTGTGATGATCGATAACCAGAGTCGGGTGCGTTTCCAAGAAATGTCGCGCTCCAGGAGTTTCTAATACCTTGCTAAGAAGCACGTCCGCACTTGTATCGACAATTATCGCGGCGTCGGCTTGAAACGGAAAGTTGTTCTGCACTCGATCCCAACCGCGAATATAATGAAGATATTTCGGTATATCTACTGGACAATATAAAGTAACAGTCTTCCCTAGGTCGCTTAAGACTTCTTCTAGCGCCAAGCTTGAACCCAGGCTGTCGCCGTCGGGATTTTCGGCTTGAATAATAACTATATTGTTTGCGGATTGAATGAATTGTTTAGCTGTATCTAGCATATTATTTATTATAACAAATGATTTTTACTCTAATATAATATATTGTTTTTAATTACATAGGTGGTATAATATGTGGTGGACTATTAAAAATACTGCGCAATCGAAAAAAACATAAACATTTTTATAAATTATTATTGACAAAATATAAAGATTGTGCTAGTATGAGGACATAAAGCCTGAAGATAGGGCTGGAAAAGAGGAGTTTTTATGGACAAATTTAAGAAAATCGGCATTGCTATCTCTTTGGGATTTGCTATGCTCGGTGGAATCTGGTTGGCATCACCTTCACAGGCTGCCGGCTGTAACAGTTTTAACGTTGTATACTGTGGTACACGTTCTATGTCAGAATTGCAAACAGCATACAGCCGTACAGAAATTAAAGAACTATACAAAGAGTGGTACGTTACTGAAACTATGGTTCAGGGCGGATCAAACATGCGTGAAGGTGTAGTTGACGCAAATGGTAATATTACAGTTGACGGTCGTGTTGTAGCTACAAACGCTATAACCGTACAGTCTAAAGCTGGTACTCGTCAGCCTCAGCCACAACGTAGCTACAAAACCTCAAACGGATATACTTACTACCAATACACAACTGGTCAGAGCTTCGTTGACGGACCTAAGAGCTACAATATTTACGCATGGTTTGACAATAACGGCTCATTTATCACTGGTGTGATTAAAGACTGTGGTAACCCAGTTTGGGGTAACCCAACAACACCTCCAGCAAAGCCTGCTCTAACATGTGACGCTTTGCAAGTAACTGAAATTTCTCGTAACACCTTCAAGTTCAGCGTTAAGGCAACTGCCAAGGGTGGCGCATCTATCACCAGCTACACATACAACTTCGGTGATAACAACATCAAGACAACTAACTCATCAGAAATTCAATACACTTACGCAAAAGAAGGCAACTACACAGTTACTATTACTGTAAACGGTAAAGAAACTGGTGAAGTTAAGAGGCAAAACCCTAACTGTCAAAAAACTGTTACGGTTAAGCCAGAGCCAAAAATGATCGTTTGTGTAATTGAAGAAGGTGGCAAGAAGTACACTAAGGAGATTAAGAAGGAAGAGTTTAACGAAAAGATTCACAAGACTAACTTGGACGAATGTAAGGAAACTCCTACACCAAACACTCCTTCAACACCAACACCTAGCCCAGAATTGCCAAAGACTGGTGCAAGTGACGCGATTATGTCAGCACTAGGCCTAGGTGGACTAACTACAGCTACTATCGCTTACATCGCTAGCCGCCGCCAAATGTAATAAGCTAAGCTAGCAACGAAATACCCGCCGAGATGGCGGGTATTTTTATTGGCGATGAAACGTTGAGTCTATAATTGTTTTCGACCTTCCAGCGCGTGAGTTAGCGTAATTTGGTCTGCGTACTCAAGGTCAACGCCGACTGGAATACCTCTAGCCAAGCGTGTGATAGCCGTACTCAGCCCAGCCTCTTGGATATATCTTTGCAAAAACAGCGCTGTTGATTCGCCTTCTACTGAAGCGTTCGTAGCGATAATAATCTCTTGAACGTCGTCAGTTTTTATACGTTCAATTAGTTCTGGGATATGCAATTGCTCTGGTCCAATATTGTCAATTGGTGAGATAACGCCGCCCAGCACGTGGTATGTACCCAGGAACTGCCCTGTTCTTTCTATAGCAACGATATCTAACGGTTCCTCAACCACGCAAACGACTTTTTTATTCCTGTTCGAATCTGCGTATAAAGGCGACACATCGTCATCTGAGTCAATCAACGCAAATGTCTTCGGACAGGTTTTTACGCGGTCGTGCAATTGGTCTAATGAATGCGCTAATTGCTTTGCGGATTTGGGATTACGGCGTAAAACCGCGTAGGCATATCTTTCAGCCGTACGCGGTCCAACTCCAGGTAGATTACCAAAATCATCAATTAAAGCAGTTAGAGCTTTTGGTAAAATGTCGATTGACATGAC
The DNA here is from genome assembly GCA_938041005.1 of uncultured Candidatus Saccharibacteria bacterium. GTDB lineage: Bacteria > Patescibacteriota > Saccharimonadia > Saccharimonadales > Saccharimonadaceae > Nanosynbacter. Next base: position 2,439 of record CALHZJ010000076.1, read on the forward strand.
TTTAGAATGGCAAGTTGCCTAGGCCGCCCATCAATGGCTTCATAGTTTCAGCAGCGACTTCCTGAGCCTTTGTCATACCGTCGCGAACTGCGATTTCGATCCAGTGCTCCAACTCTTCGATATTCTCCAAGTCAACCATTTCTGGGTCAATCTTTACAGACTTAATCTTTAATTCGCCAGTGATTTGTATGATCACAGCGCCATCGCCAGCCTCAACTTCGATGATTTCTTTACCTAATTGTTTCTGTGCTTTGCGTAATTGTTGCAGCATTTTTACCTGATCAAACGCCATATTCCTCCTTATTTAACACTTACAATTATACCCTATTTGTGGTCGGATGTGTAGATATAGAATCGGTCGCCGTCTTTATGGTCATTGACAATTACTGACGACAAGTGCCCAGAGTAAGTCTGCGGAATTTGAGACTTTACGCTGTGGCTAACATATAAAGTCTGTCCGACGTTTGCTGGCGCTGTGTGGATAATTGATATCTGGTGATAGTTGTGTTTTTTAAGCGCTTCGTAAATTGGCGACTCTTCTTCACTGACCAATAACGAGAATGAATCGGTCGGCGCGGTATTTTTACGGAGTAGAGACAAATCTTTATTGAAGCGTGAAGCTGCTTCTGGGAAATAGCGATAACTGTCAATATAGCGGAAGCTGCCGCCCGCCACCATAACGATGATTAGCATTGATATAAGAACCAGTCCTGTGCCGCGAGCGTATGGGTTACGCGGGAAAAGTCCGTACCACATATTCATTAGGGATTCCAATCCGACCGCCAAGAGAATAAATAGCGGGATGATGATTATTGGGGTGAGGCTTGGCTGGAAGATGAGTAGCGCTAATGCTAAGATTAGCCACGACCAAATCATAAACGAGCGGGCGCTGGAGATTTTTTGGAAGCTGCGGAATAGTCCTAGTCCGATTAACACCATTGCGTTGATGTCCATAATTGGCGTGATTTGGTTTCCTACGACTGATGGGAAAATGCGGATGTATGTGTAATATAAAGTCCTGAGGTTTGCAACGATATCAAAACTTAGGCTGTTGATGCCGATGAGGTTGTAAAATAGCGCGTGGGATTTATAGCAAAGAAAACTAATCGCACAACCAATTGCGAATAAAATGGCGGACGGCACAATCCAAGACTTGCGATGTTTTCTGGAGACGAGGAAATAGCGTGGATGCGGATGTAAAAAGGCGATGATCAGAAGTCCCAGATTGATGTACCAAAAATATGGAGTGAAGAGGCTGAGTGCCGTGGTGATGGCTAAGCTGATTCGCCAAATGGAAGAGTTCTGGGCTTTTTGGAGAATCAATGTAGCGAAAAGTAGAGTTAGCGCGGTGTAAAAGATGTATAAAATGCCAACAGTTGCGCTTTGTCCGATGAATAAGAATTGACCAGTCGTTGCCATAATTAATAGCGATAGAATTGTTGTGGACGGCTTAAACCAGCGCTTTAAGAGGAAGAAGATAGCGACAGAGCTGGCGATTGAAAGGATTACGGCGGGCGCTTTAATTGTTAATAAACTGACGCCGAATAGCTTGAAGAATAGCAATTGAAGAAAGTGAAATGGCAAATTTGTGACGGCGATTCCTTCGACGCTAAAATTCAAGTGATTTGTCGTATTGACCATGTCGATTTCTGCTTGCGACAAACCTCCCGGCACGTGCAACGCGGAAATTATAATAGCTCCTATGTACAACAGCGTCAGCAACGTATAGCCGAAAACGTAGCGCCATCGGTAAAGGAATATATCAGTAACTTTTTGCTTTTTCATTGGTATGATTATAACACAATTCTATTCATGATTGGGATCCAGACTCATAAAGCGTAGGTGTTCTGGGTGGAAGTATAACTGGACCTTACCAACTGGGCCGTTACGATGCTTGGCGATGATGAGGTCGGTAATATTCTGCTGGACTTCTGGGTTGTCTGGCTCATAATATCCAGGGCGATAAATAAAGCTCACGATGTCGGCGTCCTGCTCAATGGAACCGGATTCACGCAGGTCGGCTAGTTGTGGAATTGGCGGCGTGCGAGATTCGACAGAACGGCTCAACTGACTCAGGGCAATTAGCGGCACATTCAATTCGCGAGCAATAAGCTTCAGTCCACGGGAAATTTCCGAAACTTCCTGAACGCGGTTCCCGTTGTGGTTTCCGTTGGCCTGCATAAGCTGCAAATAGTCGACGATAATTAATCCTAATTGGTTTTCGTGGGCAATTCTTCGAGCTTTCGTGCGCATTTCTAGAACCGACAGTCCTGGCGTGTCATCGATGTAAATTGGCGCCTCAGCCATTTCTCCCATAGCCTCAGACAACTTCGCAAAATCTTCATCGCTCAGATTTCCGGTACGAATATTCCAGCTATCAACTCCCGACGCATCCGCCAACATACGGTCGACCAGCTGCTCCTTGCTCATCTCTAGGCTGAAAAATAGGACGGGATTTTTTTCAATCGTTGCCACGTTATAAGCCAAATTCGTCACCAGCGTCGTTTTACCCATGGCTGGACGCGCCGCCAGAATGATCAAGTCTGATTTTTGCAAGCCAGCGGTCATATTGTCCAAATCGCGATAGCCAGTACGAACTCCCCTGAGAGAACCTTTATTCTTACTGAGCTCTTCAATTCGGTCAAAACTATCCGTCAGAATGCTTTCCAGACTGACCAAATCTTGCTTGGTTGATTGGTCTGACACGCTGAAAAGTTCAGCTTCGGCCTTCTCTAATAACTCCTGCGTGGTCGTCGATTCGTCATAGCCAAGTTCTGAAATATCGCCACTCGCTTTTATCAGGCGCCTGCGAACCGCTGCTTGCGCAATCATCTCCGCGTAAGCCGATGCGTGCGCTGCCGTTGGAACGTAGTTTGTTAGCTCTGTTAGATATGCCGATCCGCCAACCAATTCCAGTTCGTCCTTTCGCTTCAACTCGTCGGTTAAGGTCAGAAGGTCGACAGGCTTGTGTTTTTCAAATAATCGCATCATTCCAGCAAAAATCAATCCATGATTCTTGTCGTAAAAATCGCTAGGGTGAGTAATTTCTGCGGCATCCGCCAAAACTTCCTCGTCAATTAAAACCGCCCCAAGCAAACTCTTTTCCGCGTCCAAATTTTGTGGCGGTATCTTCCCTTTTACTTCTTCGCTTTTATCTGCCATTAAATATCCTCCAGCTTAACTTCTTCGCCGCCACCCATTAATTCTGCAATTTCCGCCAATTTTTCGTCCTCCGGCGGTTTCTTCTCTCCAATTATATCAATTTCCAAATCCATCTCAGTTTCTTCTGAGATGATTTCCGAGATCAATGGTTTGTTTTTTGCGTCGTCCAGCTTTTTCTTATAAAACGCGGAGCCTGCGTAAATTGTCAATTTTTCACCGTCAAACGACCACTGGCTTTTCTGTAATAATGACGCCAACCCGAGAGATTTTCCCTTCGCTCTTTCAATGACTTTTCCCCAATTTAGCTCTAGTGGCGCGTCGGTTTTCTTTGGTTTTGCGACAGTTTTTTTTGCTGGCTCGGCTGGTTTTTCTTCTTTTTCAATCGGTTTGGTTGACTCTGCTGACTTAATTGGCGTTGGTTTTTCGGCGGGTTTTTGAGTCGTGGCTTGAGCTATATTTTTCTTTGGTGCGGCTGACTTTTTTGTCGGCTGAGAATTGCTATTCATGAATATCGTCAATAATTTCAAGTCTGGGTGCGGGTGTCGATCAACCTCGATCAGTTGCTGAACCAACCCAATAAGATTCGGATTTTTTCGTAATCTATTGCGAGCGATTGACAATAATTGATGCGACACAACAACTGAATTCGCGCCGCTATTTTCTAATTCCTGAAAGATGTTTAAGACTTTCTCGTTGTCGTCGGACGGATATGAATCCAACAAATTGCCAAGCATCGTCGCGTCGCTAAGCCCCAAATATTCGGTAACCATATTCGCCGTCAGTGGCTGGTCTGATGTTGCTAAAATCGACAATTGGTCAAGCGTACTAATGCCGTCACGGAATCCGCCACGGGAACGTTCAGCAATTAACCTGGCGGCATCCTCTTCAATCGCGAATCCTTCTTTCTTCGCTATATTCATTAACTGGCGCGTCATAATTTCCGTCGGAATTGGGCGGAAGAAAAATTGCTGGACACGGCTAAGAATGGTGGCTGGAAGTTTGTCGGCGTCGGTTGTAGCTAAGATAAACACCACGTGCTCTGGCGGTTCTTCCAAGGTTTTTAATAGTGCGTTAAATGCTGATTTTGACAGCATGTGGACTTCGTCGATGATATAGACTTTTTTTGGTGCAGAAACAGGCGCGACTTGGGCTTTTTCTCTTAAGGCTCGAATGTCATCAACGCCGTTATTGCTGGCTGCGTCAATTTCAATAATATCCAAGTTTGAAGAATCGTCATCATATGACAAGTGGTTAATTTCGTGTGCCAGAATTCGCGCCACCGATGTTTTTCCCACGCCACGCGGGCCGGTCAACAAGTACGCATGAGCAATTTTTCCTCGCTCTAACGCCCGACGTAAAATACTAGTCACGTGATCTTGACCTAAAACTTCATCCAAACTACGACTGCGATATTTACGATATAGCGCCTGACTCATCCCCTCATGCTCCTCATGAGATAATTATAGCAAACTATACCTTGAGACAGAAGTTAACAAATGTGATTTCCGAGTATTCGAGATCGCACAAATACGATTATTATTGTGATAATGGCAGTAATTATGCAAGTTAACAGCAGAGCCTTAGACTTCTTGCTAATTTTTTCTTTCTTAAGGATGAATATTGATGTAATTAGAGTCACCGTTCCCAAGATGTATGGCAAGTATCGTGCTAGTACTATTGAAGTATTTAATAATATTGTAGTTAAGCTCACTGATAGTCTCCTTTACTGTGAAAGTTTGATTTATATATATCAGTAATAGAGTGAAATTTCAAGCTATTTCATTAAAAGTATATTGTAAAAATAAGGTTTTAAAATAACGTTAATTGCTCGGTTGGTAAATCCAGCTCAATTTCTCCGTCAACTTTTTGCGCCCGATAACCAATAAGCTTTTTGATGTTGTACGCCAGCAGCTGACCGTCGTAATCAGTGATGACAATTGAGCCGATGACGCTGCGTACGTGTCCGACCAGTTGACCGTAATCCTTCATTAAAACGACACGTGACAAATCAACACCAGCGGTTTGAAAATAATCTTCGCAAGGAATTAGCTCGGAGTTCGGAAACGACACGCCAATTTTCTGCTCAATTTCAAGTAATTTTTGTCGCAATTCCCTTTCACCGTCAGCACGGTTAAACGCTTGTTTTATCAATTCCAGCTTTTTGTAAACTGGCAGAGTTTCAACTATTCCATCCAGCTTGGAAATTTTCGCCTCGTATTGCCTGGCGATCAATGCCGAAGAAAACGTTTCTAATTTTATGGCTAATCGCGCTCCCTGCTCCAATAATCTCCGAATTCCGCGCTCTTCTTGCGAGATTCCAACTTTTATGACGTTCGGCGCGAAGTACGCCAAGTAAACAAAGTGCGGATTTTGATTGATTTTTTCTTGTTGGGCGGAAACCGAACTGGCGTTGTAAAATGCTGGATTAAAGCCTGTTTTATCGCGGCATTTTAAGCAATTTTCATACTTTTCATCAACTGTGGCGTGGTCTGGGCAAATCTGACTACAGCGATTTTCAAAATCCACCCAGCCTGTGCAATATTTGACAGAAAAATCAAACTCAAGAGACAAATCTTGTTCGAACAATTCATGGCGCTCAATTTTATCGCCAACTTGACATTCAATAAAAGGCTTATTGTCAGCGTTAAAACTGGCATAACTGAGCAAAAATTCGCTCGGTAACATAATATTTACAATGCAGCTTCGACTGCAGCCCAAGTTGCGTCAGGATTGTCTTCAGGGATGATGATTGTAACTTGGTCGCCGACGTTAATTCGGAAGTAAGTTACGCTAGCAAGCAAAATACGATATTCGCGACCAGAAGCCTCGACGTAGTAAATTCCGTCGTGTTGGACAAGCGTTCCGATGACTTGCTTTCGCGGCACAGGACCGATTTGCTTATAGATAAAGCTGCCGTCTTCAGCGATTGTCAATTTCATTAAGTCGCCTTCAACCAACTTCGACTTTGAAGCATAATTAGCTGGGATTGGGTAATTTTTGCCATCAGGACTGAGCATCATTTGTCCGTCAAATACACCCTCGATAATTTTTCCTGCTACATTATCTGACGAAATTTTTGGTGTAACAACTTGACCGTCGTCGCCAATAATACTAATCAATAATTCTTTTGCGGCAGCTAAATTGGTCTCTGCCTCTTGAATAAGTGTCCTCAGACGCTTAATTTGCTTTTCTGGTAATTCAGACATGGTTCTCGCAATTCCTTTGTCTATTTTTTATAATACTTAACTAATATATAGCATATCCTTACATTTATATCAAGTCGCGTTATCTATTTTTATCTAATTTTCCACAGCGCTATAAGATATGCATAAAAAAGTGTTGCAAATTTTACTCTTGAAATTGACGTGTGGTTCGTGATATTAAGATTGGCGACATAAAAATCACCGCCCAGAGCGGACGGTGATTAAACGAAACAAATTGGCATTGTATAACAAATTATGAAAGCTCGACAGTAGCGCCAGCGTCTTCCAAAGTTTTCTTTGCAGCTTCAGCTTCGTCTTTAGAAACTTTTTCCTTGACTGGTGCTGGAGCGCCGTCAACGATAGCTTTTGCTTCACCTAGACCTAGGCCAGTGATTTCTTTAACAGCCTTGATGACTGCAACCTTCTGAGAACCAGCGTCTTTCAAAGTAACTGTGAACTCAGTTTTTTCGTCAGCAGCAGCGGCGTCACCACCAGCAGCTGGACCAGCAACAGCGACAGCTGCAGCAGCTGGCTCGATGCCGTATTCTTCTTTAAGATGATTTTTCAATTCGTTAACTTCTAGAACTGTCAATTTTACAAGTTCTTCAGCCAATTTCTTAATATCAGCCATTGATATTCTCCTTTATTATTATATTGTTGCGATGAATGCAACGTTACTAGTGTTGATTGCTAAACTTAAGCAGCAGCTTTGGCTTCGATGCCGTCCAAAAGTCCGTGCAAATTGCCGCCAAGCGCGTTGACTGTGTCGTGTACCGGTGATAGCAATTGTGATACCACTTGAGCAACGAGTTGGTCTTTGCTTGGTAGACCTGCCAATGCTTTAACGTCAGCTTCGCTAATTGCCAAGCCTTCGCCTGAGAAGCCACCTGCAAGTTGTAATGCTGGATGTGTTTTTGCAAACGTGTCCAATACCTTTGCTGGCATAACTTCATCTTCGGCGCTTACGGCGTAAACCAATTGACCAACCAATAAGCTGGTGTCGGTTTCTTTGTAAGTATCGATTTCTTGAAGAGCTACGCGTACCAATCGGTTTTTAACGACCTTGATGGTAACACCCGCTTCGCGAGCTGCCTTGCGTAGTTCTTGTAGGTCGGCAACGGTAAGGGTTTGATATCGGGCAAAAGCCGTGCCCTTAGCGTCTTTTAATAGCTCTGTCAGTTCAGCAACCAAAGTTTGTTTTTTATCGCGTGAAATTGCCATAAAAATCCTTTCTTTGATTGAGTTAATTTGTTATGTGCCAATTTGTTAACGTGCGGTAATGGAGAATCAAAAAACGTCTTTGATTCTCGCACTACCAAAGACGTCAAATAAAACTGTTAGTTTCATCCCTCGGTGGCATTTTTATACTTGTTTTACGTCAAGTCGCCACTGTCTTTGGTAATGTTCCTTAGAATTGTAGCAGAAATGACAACGAAAAACAAGAGCTATGGCGATTATTTTCCAGACGATTCAATCGCCTTATTTATTGCATTTTCGCCTAATCGTAATATTCTTCTGCGCTGTGCGACAGTTGTTCCTCCCTACACGCCCTATTCGGCAAATTCTGGGTGGCGGAGCGCATATTCCAAGCATTGCTTTAAGGCTGGGCAACTTCGGCACATGGCTATGGCGGCTTCCGTAGCTTCTGTCTTTCTGACGCCTCTTAAATCTTGGTCTGGAATATTTGGGTCTATTTGGAAAAACAAGCGATTAGCTTCTTCGACGGGTATCTCCGCGCATTTAGCACCTTCTAGTAGACTCTCGTTACTTAATTCTGACATATTTATTATTTTACAATAATAACGTAATAAAATCAATAGGCGTCTATGTCTAATCAAAGAGAAAACCCGCTCCGTGATGGAGCGGGTGTGGGTGGAACCTCCTTTCTGTATCTATCTGTCTGTAGGCTCTTCGTCGAGGGGTGCTAGTCGATTAAACTAACACCCCTCGACGAGATGTATTACCTCTCCGAGGGCGCTGCCTGGCGGCGGCGCACCCAGAGGATACCGATTCCGAGAGCCAGGAGCAGTGCGACCGCGCTAGCGATCGCACCGCTCCCGGTGCCGCCGGTTACCGGCAGTCGGAACTGCTGGGGCGGCGTGCTCGGGGTCGGAGTCGGTGTGGGCACTGGAACTGTCGACGGAGTCGCCGACGGCGTGGGTGCCGACGGGCTCGGACTCGGAGTTGGCGTCACAGGCGTTGGAGTCGGGCTCGGTGATGCCGATGGCGCCGGAGTCGCCGACGGCGTGGGTGTCGGCACCGGTGTTGCCGACGGGCTAGGACTCGGCTCCGGAGATGTCGACGGGGTTGGTGTCGGAGTCGGAGCCGGCGTGGGCACGGGAGTCGGACTCGGCTCCGGCGTCGGGGGATTGGCGGGATCGAATCCGGCGTTTCCGCCGGATTCGCGGCGGATAATCCTGGCGCTCACATCCCAAGACTTGTCTTGGGATGTGATATTGGCAACGTCTGTCCACGGACCGGGGTCCGTGGCGCTGACGTTAATGTTCAGCTCAACGCGGGCTTTTTCGCCCTTATCCAACTTGACATTGAGAACTGCCTTGTCGCTAGCACAGCTAACGACATTAGCCTCCATGAAGCGGATGTACTGAGGCTGACCCCAGGGACCGGCTGAGGAGTAGACTCCAACTCGTCCAGTCAGTAGTCGATCACAATTGAACGACTGACCTGAGGATGTTAGCGTGTCTGTCACGACGAACTCTTGTCCGTCGTGTTCTGCCGTTGGCATAACCAAGGTGACGTGCTGTTCCGATCCATCAACGCTCCCCCACTTAGAGGGGGCTGCACCAATTGTGGAGCACCCATCACAGGTGCCCACTTGGATGGTCGTTCTGCGAACGACACCACCAACGTTCCATTGCAACTCTCGGGTTTCCCCGGGAATAAGAGAACTACTCATGTGGACGCGCCACCACGCCGAGGCGTGGAAGTTCACTCGTCCGGGCACCTCCACAGCATCGGTCAGTTTGACCGACACGGTGTGGTCGGCAGAGTAGGTGGCGTACCCAATGATGACCCCTTCCGGGGTTGCCATTGGGATCGGATCGAAGTTTGTGTCCGTACCGAGCTCACTCGGTACAGAAATGGTGATGCTATCTCCAGCACAGTGATTCTGTGCAAGAGTCAGGTTCACTGCGAATTCCACTGCCTCGTAGGCAGTGATGTCAACCGAATCGTCCGAAGTCTTGAAATCCGTCTGAATTTCCTCGGCTGAAATCGGTCGAGGAGTACAGTTGCTGTTGGTGGTTGCCGCCGTGGCGACACTACCGCCAGACGACGACTGCTCAGTGTTAGCAGTGCTGCTCGACTGAGTTTCAGCGGTGACGATGCCAGAGGACTGAGCATCGACAGACTGGGCTTCGGCAACAATACCAGACGAGGACTGAGCCTCGGCTGCTGACTGTGTCTCGTCGGCACGCGACACTCCTCCGAAGAGAAATGCCGCGAGGATTGCTGCGAGGATTGCCATGATAGGCACCCTCAATGGGGTCTTACGGTGATTCATTTCACCATCATCCCTTCTC
>CALHZJ010000077.1 GCA_938041005.1 uncultured Candidatus Saccharibacteria bacterium
TATAACATTATTCGATCGTTAAGTAATGGGACGATAGTTGTTGCTTTATAATCTTTAAAGATTTTTTATATGTAGACGCTATATCATTTTCTATCTTTCGTATAGCTGATACATCACTTTGGGATGTTGCTATGCCATCAAAGTTACTTGCTAAATCATCCCAGTCAATTGCTGGATAGTCGACTTTATCACAGTTAGTTAATCGCGCCATTGCAAAACATAACGAGCTAAGAGACTCCGCCACCTCATATTTATCTGGCGAATTTCGATAAAGGTCTACTATTTCGCGAGCAATGATAGCCTGATCTATACGGTTATTATCAGCTTTCATGCATCTATTAAATAATCCCTCAACATCGCGAGCCCGTCAACTTTCTCAATTATCGTCAGATATTCCTGCCATTCTTCGTCGTTCAATTCTGCCAAACTGCGACCAGGAAAGCTCGGATGTCCATAAATATATAACAATTCCGTCCAGCCATGGAGATTATCGTCACGTGGCTCGTCGGTGATAAATCCCTCTTCGTTGGCTACGAAAATGTGGTCTTTTTCGCCGTCAAAATAGCCAACCGCAAAAGAAAAAATAGCTCGACGATCAGTCTCACCCTTCATTAACTTGATAACGCCGGGATAACTAAAGCTATTCAGTAGCAATTTAACAAACGGCCCCGGAAATCCTTTCAGCGCCGGAATGAAAAAACCGCGGTCATCAACGACCAGGCGCTTGTTCGGAAACGCTTTCTTGGCTTGAGATAATTTACTTTTGGCAATCGTTTGAATATCTAGTCCGCGCCCCTCGTCAAAATCATAATCAAGCTGCCTTAAATCAACGCCAAGCGGTTGGAGAAGTTTTTGGAGGCTGGCGAATTTGCTGTGATTGGAAGTAATGAAATAAATTGGGCTATTCTCTTGTTTCATATTGATAAGTATACGCTAACTAGCATTATTTTGCAGATTTCTAATGCTTGTGTCGTACGGAATGTGAATGAGGAGATTAGCCGCCATTTTTCCACTGCCTGGCACGTTGCAATAACTTATCGACGTAAGCTGCTTTAAGTTTTTTATACGCTGACCTGTCGTAATTTGCTTGCTTGGCATATTGATATTTTATCTTTGAATATTGATCAGCTTCGTCATTGTGAAACCTTAGATAATCTCTGATAATTAAGAAGTTATCGTGCGTTTCAGTATTCGCGACCGCGAGGTGAATATGAATATCGCCCTCGCCAGTTTCTTCTTGTCGGGACGCCAGGAAGATATACCCTTGACGGGAACTTGGATTTAATGAAGGAAAATATCCAATTGCTACCAATTTGTCTCGCAGCTCGTTCATGTGTTCGCTATCTTTAGCAGAAATAAGGATATCTAGGATATTTTTACCATCCAAACCAAGTACCGCGGTACTGCCGACATGATGAATTTGCGAACTATCCGCAAGCACTAGCGCTAATTTATTTTTCACGCGCGTAAAGACAGCCGATATGTCTTTTTTGGATCTTTTAATTTCAACCGACATAAGACTTCCTAAATTTAATCAAGTATACGCTAACTAACGTTATTTTGTATATTTCTAATGCTCGTGTCGTACGGAATTTTCCATAATTCACCGTCGATATTCAGGTTTTTCAGAAAATTGCACATTTGCTGCTGAATGTCTTTTACGTCGGCACTGTCTTCGGTTAAAACTTCCAATTCAATAAATAACCCCAATCCAGCGACCTCGTCGATGCAGATCGTGTAATCTTCAGTCTTTGACTCAAGGCGGGCTTTATCAACCGTAACGATTTCTTGCCAGCCCAGCGCTGTGAGCATTTGGCGCGCCGCATTTCCGTCATCAACTGCAAATTCGTATTCATCAGACACTAGCTTCGTCTGTCCCTCGACCTTCAGCGTCATCAAGCTTTGTTGCAGCTCACCAGTTTCCGGATTAAGAGCATCGCGCACTCGCATAATTTTGGAGCCGGGAATAATAGGTGCGTCAACTTGCTCGGGCAATAAAAATACTGTATCAATTTGGCGTTTGCTTGATATTGACATGATGAATTGATCTTTAAGCATGGCGAGAAGTTTGTCGCGCGTTATGTCGCTCGATATCTTAAATTTGGACTCGATTTCAATCATAAACTTCCTCGTTTGGACTTTGCTATGAGACGACTCGTTTTTGGTGAATATTCTCCCGCCAAATGCTCTTTCATAATTTCCGACAATTTCTTTGCATATTTATCGGTTATTTCATGCCGCTGAGTTGCCATTGACGTATGAGTGATATTGTTATGATCTTTTGCTAGTTTCTTTAGATTTCTCTCGACAATCAGCGGGTCAAGTTTTCCAGACAAAATAGCAATCGGAAGAGTGAGCTTGGCGATGTCATTCATTGTCGTCTGATTGATAATCGCGGTGTTCAAGGCGATTAAAAACGACTCGGAGGTAACCTCGTCAGCCTTAAATCCAGCGTCAGGCCAAATATTGTGCCGATCAGCGAATTGCAAAAAACGCTTCGAGCTGCGCGGATGACTATTGAAAAACTCATAAAGCGCACGCAAAATCTTCTCTGGATGATGATTTTTTTCGTCAACCCTCGGATAATATATCGGCGGGCTGCACAAAATCAGCGACTTGCTTAACTTCGGATATTGCTTAGTGAGCTCTACCGCGGCCAGCGAGCCCATAGAATGACCGATGACGATATCGACGTGATTTATGAATTCCCTACGCAAAGTAGCGACAATACTTGCGGCTTGGTCGTGGGCGTTGTAGGACTTCCAATCAGGCTTGGGCGAATTGCCAAATCCCAGCATATCAATTGCTATAACTCGCGTGTCTTTTGGTAAATACGGCTCCAGCGGCGTCCATGTTTTCCAGGATGTGCCTAATCCATGAATAAGTAAAATCGTTGCTTTCGGTTTTTCCGGACGAGAAAAATAATGCACGTTCAATGAATACGGAATCCGTAACCAGCGATGAATAATCTTGTCCAACATATTTTTAGTATACTATGAAAATACTCCGCCTGCATGTGAAACGGAGTATTTTGTGATAGCCTTTTCTGTACTAACGCTTAGAGAACTGTTCGCGCTTACGAGCAGAACGAAGACCGTACTTCTTGCGCTCTTTCTCGCGTGGGTCACGCTTCAATAGCTCAGCCTTCTTCAGAACTGGACGCAGGTCAGCGTGAGCAGCTGTCAAAGCTTTTGCGATGCCAAGCTTGATAGCGTCAACTTGACCAGCTAAGCCGCCACCCTTAACTAGGATAGTAACGTCGAATTCTTTTTGCTTACTGACAATTGCAAGTGGATCGGTTACTTCTGCTAGTAAGGTTTTGTTGCCATCCAGGTACTCAGCGGCAGGTTTGCCGTTGATAGTGATAGTGCCTTTTCCAGGAAGCAATCGAACGCTTGCTGAAGCACTTTTGCGTCGACCTAAGCCGTAGAAATAAGTATCAGCCATATTACTTCACCTCAACTTTCTCTGGTGTTTGTGCTGTGTGAGCGTGGTCGCTGCCAGCAAAAATGCGTAGACGCTTTAGGCGCTCTGCTTGCAATTTATTCTTTGGCAACATACCTTTAACAGCTTCTTCAATAATTCGCTCTGGGTGGCGTTCGCGCATTTCTTTGAATTGCGTTTCCTTAATTCCACCTGGGAAACCACTGTGGCGATAGTAATACTTATCAGTTTCCTTGTATCCAGTAACGACTGTTTGCGCAGCATTGATAACAACTACGTAGTCGCCACCGTCAATGTGAGGAGTGTAAGTTGGCTTGTATTTACCAGTCAAATGCTTGGCAATTTCTGTAGCCAAACGTCCAAGTGGTAATTCGCTAGCGTCAAACAATACCCAACGGCGAGAAACTTCAGATGGTTTTTGTGAATAAGTCTTCATCTTATTTTCCTTCCTTTGGCATTGGTTTAATATCGTCAACAAACTCGATGATCGCCATTTGAGCGCCGTCGCCAACTCGCAAACGTGTTCGTTCAACGCGAACGTGTCCGCTGGTTCGACCACTTAGCTGTGGCGCGATTTCATCAACTAGTTTGTAAGCAGCGGCGCGTGTGCTTAATGCTGCAATCACCTGACGTCGGCTAGCTAGGTCGCCCTTTTTAGCCTTGGTGATGATTTTTTCAATGTGACGCTTTAGTTCCTTAGCCTTTGGCAAGGTGGTCTCGATCTTTCCGTACTCAACCAAGCTGGTAGCCAGACCTTTGAGTAGGGCTCGTCGCTGATCACGCTCGCGGCCGAACTTGCGCCCTTGATATCCGTGTCTATGCATAGTTAAAACTCCAACTCCGCCATCTTGTCACGTACTTCGTCTAGTGCCTTTGAACCGAAACCTTTCAATTCTCGCAAATCTTGCTCAGTCAAAGTTACCAAATCGCGAATAGTGCGGATTTCATTGTTAATTAGCGCGTTCGTCGTGCGGGCGCTTAAGTTTAATTCTTCAATTGGCATTGCTAGCTCTGACTCTTCATCTTCCTTAGCTGCGCCAAGTGCTGGTGCGCCAGTTACCATCGTGTTGCCAGCCAAAGCTGTGTATTGATTGACAAGAATCGCTGCTGCTTCTTCGAACGCCTCACGAGGTGTGATTGTGCCGTTAGTTTCAATAGTGATTGCCAATTTGTCCAAGTTTGTCTCCTGGCCAACACGAGTTGAGTCGACTTTGTAGCGAACGCGTAGAACTGGTGAGTACATTGCATCAATAGCAATCATGTCGCTGTGCAAACGCTTTTCGCTTGACTCTTCAATTGTCTGATAACCGCAACCTGCCTCAACTACCAAATCCATAACCAAATGCTTGTTTGGGTCGTCGATTGTAGCAATTACTTGCTCTGGGTTGACAACTTCAACATCAGCATTAGTTTTAATGTCGGCGGCAGTTACTTCGCCAGCGCCAGATTTCTCAATGCGTAGTTCAACTGGGTCGTCAGTAAATACGCGCAGGTGAACGTTTTTCAAGTTCAACATAATGTCGACAACATCTTCTTTGATGCCTTCAACAGTAGTAAACTCGTGAGTTGCGCCTTCAATTCTGAAAGCTACAACCGCGCCACCGCGAACGCTTGACAATAGAACGCGTCGCAATGAGTTACCAAGAGTATTACCGTAGCCTGGGTGAAGTGGCTCGATTAGAAAAGTAGCACTGGTTTCTGAAATATCATCAACGCTCGCGAGTGCTGGATTGTAAATTGCTTTTGCCATAATTCTTCCCTAACCCTTCTTTTATCGTGAGTAATACTCAACAATTAATTGCTCGTTGATGTCAGCTTCTGCTTCCTCGCGCTTTGGCAAACCAGTTACTTCAATCTTCAGCTTCTTACTATCAGCTTTTAGCCAGCTTAGTGGACCTTGGACTGAATTGTTGATTACATCGTCAATTCGCGTAAAGTACTCTGACTTGGTACTCTTTGGACGAACCGTGATAACATCGCCAGCTTTAACGCGAATCGATGGAATATCGACGCGTCGGCCGTTCAATTCAAAGTGTCCGTGGCTAACTAGTTGACGAGCTGCGCGGCGTGATACGGCAAATCCAGAACGATAAACAACGTTATCCAAACGGCGCTCTAATAGCTTCAACAAGTTTTCGCCCGCCAAGCCTTCTTGAGCGCGTGTTGCCTCGTCCATCAAGCGAGCAAACTGCTTCTCAACTAGACCGTACAAGCGACGAACCTTCTGCTTTTCACGAAGCTGTGTAGCGTATAGACTTGGCTTATTCTGACGACCATGTGCGTGCTGACCTGGAATGCCAGATTTTTTCGCCAAAATTTTATGTGCTTTTGGATGAAGCGCATAACCTTCGCGGCGGCTTTGCTTGACAATTGGTGAATTATCTCGTGCCATAATTATGCCCTCCGTGCCTTTCGTGGACGAACACCGCCGTGAGGCACGCCAGTTACGTCCTTAATGCTTTCTACTGAGATGTCGAATGCGCTGACCGCACGAATAGCGGCATCACGACCCAAGCCGACACCTTTCACGAAAACGTCAACAGACTTCAAGCCGTATTGAGATTTCGCAGCTTCAGCAGCTTTTTCAGCAGCAACCTGTGAAGCATAGGCTGTACCTTTTTTGCTTCCACGGAAACCACATGCACCAGCTGATGAAGCGGTTAGTACGTTACCCTTCTTGTCGGAAAAAGTAACGATAGTATTATTAAATGTTGCCTGAATGTGCAGCTGACCAGCTGGGACTGATCGGCGCTGCTTCTTCTTGGTAGATTTTGCGTCTGCCATTTCTTAGTCCTTTCTTTAGGTCTTACTTGCTGCTTTTGGTTGTGTACCGCCCACGGCGATGGCGCGACCCTTGCGAGTTCGTGCATTCGTACGAGTCCGCTGTCCGCGTGTTGGCAGTCCTGCTTTGTGGCGAAGACCGCGATAGGCGTTGATATCCTTCAAGCGCTTAATATTATTTGCCACCAAGCGCTGGAGATCACCTTCAACGGTGTATTCGCTGTCAATAATTTCGCGAATCTTGTTTTCTTCAGCCTCGGTGAGATCTTTCACCCGAGTGGTCGGCTCAATTTTAGCCGCCGCAAGGATGCTCGAAGCGTGCTTTGGCCCAATACCGTAAATATAGGTGAGCGCAATTTGCACCTGCTTCTCTGTTGGGATAACTACCCCAGCAATTCGAGCCATGCTTAACCCTGCCTTTGCTTATTCTTAGGTTTTTTCTTGTTGATGATATATAGTCGGCCTTTGCGGCGAACTACCTTATCACCTTTTTTGGGATCTTTGTCGATTTTTTTCACACTTGCACGAACTTTCATAAAGTGCTTAAATCTCCCTTCCCGAGTAAACCCGAGATTATCGTTGATATTTAACTACCGACCCTGAGGTCGATCGTCACGTAGGCGGAAGCTGATTCGTCCCTTTGTAAGATCGTAAGGGGTCATCTCAACCTCAACCTTATCACCAGGCACCAGACGAATATAATGCTTACGCATTCGTCCTGAAATGTGCGCGATGATACTATGGCCATTCTCCAGTTCCACCTTAAATTGAGTATTAGGCAGTGCTTCCACTACCTTTCCTACCATTTTGATGACTTCCTTTTGACTCGCCATAAGTTACAGTTGTCAATTATACAGTACTAAACACAGTTTGACAAGGGTTTTCGCTGTAAATTTAAGTGCTATAATTGTACTATCAAATTTAACATAAGGATTTTTATGGCAAGCAAGAAAAAACCAGCAAACTTTAAGGTTACAAAATCGAAGAATGAGATAATGACCGCAGCGCTAATCGGTCTGGTGACGGCTTTGATAGTGATAGTTATTGGCGTAATTTTACTACACGCCAATCAAACTTCCGACAAGACGTCTCAAGTAGCGGAAAAGGTTGACAACGGATTTGTGAGCTTGGGATCTTTAGGCTTTCGAATTGAAGGAGGCAAAGCGGTTATTCGCAACGATTCAGCCACACAAGAGCTTCGTGATTTTCTGAAGGCAGACGCGAAGAAGTCGGGCTGTAAGGATAACAATGGCGTAACTGCGGTAATTGCCCATTCCCAGGACGAGAAACAATTGTTATTGGGTTATGGTTGCGGCAATTCTGTGGCACGAATGTTTGCAGTTAAGAAAGACGACGGATGGAAAGCGATTTCTCCAACCAATCAATTTAACCTGTTTGAAATTCCGAGCTGTAAGATGGTTGATGAAAATAACATTAGTAATGAAATTGCGCCAGTCTGTCAAAATGAGAAAAAAGTTGGCGACAATTTATCTTACGATTACAAAATACGATAGTCCATTCACAAAAATAATTCCCCGCTTTTCGGCGGGGATTTTTAATGTCAACTATTTTCTCTTAAACAAACGACGCTTCTTACTCTTCTTTTTGTCGCTATCAAGCAGCTCGTCTGGGTCAAAGTCATCATATGTAACCATCAGCGCACGAGAGTTGACTTGTCGCAGAGTTTCAAGGGCAACAGATACGATAATCAAGATTCCAGTACCGCCAATTGACAAGCGCAAACCTTGCAAGCCTGTTAAATTGTACGTGAGATATTCTGCGACGAATGGCAGAATAGCCACGATTCCTAGGACAATTGAGCCGAACAAAATCAAGCGATTGACGGTTTTCATAAGGTATTTTTCAGTCTGAGCGCCTGGACGTACACCTTCAATAAATCCGCCCTGCTTCTGCAGATTTTCGGCAATTTCATTAGCGTTAAAGACGATTCCAGTGTAGAAATACGTAAAGGCGATAACCAAGATAAAATACAGCGTTGGGTAGATAAATGCTTCTGCGGTACTGCCGGTGAATGAGCCGGCGTTTGGAGCTTGGAACCAAGTAATGAGCTTGTTGGCGGTCGGCAGAAGATCGGCGTTACCAGACGCTTTCATAACTTGACCAACGAATTGCGGCAAGCTTAGGAATGCAACCGCAAAGATGACTGGAATAACTCCCGCAGCAATCAACTTAACCGGCAAAATGCTTTTTACATCACCGTAATTACTGTTTCCGTGAACGCGTTTTGCGTAGTTAATCGTAATGACACGCTGAGCTTCGTTGATTTTAACTAGGAAGTAAAGGACGATGAGTCCGGCGATTGACATGATTAATATCGTCCAGAACATAACTGGGTTTACAGGGAGAGTGAACCAGTTGAAGACGTTTAAGCTGCCAGATGAGGTGTTGAACAATGATGAGATTAATGACGCGAGCATTTGTGGCAATTGGCTAATGATACCAGCGAAGATTACGATAGAAATACCGTTGCCGATTCCTTGCTCAGTAATCAACTCACCGAGCCACATCAGAAGAACAGATCCTGCCGTCATTGAAGTGATTGAAACAATCCATTCCATCATCGTAGGGTCGGCCAATGTCGTACTGCCGCCTTGAAGAACTGTTTGCCTTAAGATAAAGATGAAAGCGATTGACTGGACAATAGCAAGCGGCACGGTAATAACACGCGTCCATTGCTGAATTTTTCGACGTCCAGATTCACCATCTTTGTGTAGTTCCTCAAGCTTTGGAATGGCTTTGGTCAGAAGCTGAATGATAATACTAGCGGTAATAAATGGACTAAGTCCAACCAACACCAGAGAGAAGCTCGACAACGCGCCACCAGATAGCAAGTTCAAAATTCCACCAAGGTCAGATTGCCCAAGCACCGACGAAATCGCGTTACGCAGCTGCGTTGGTTCCGCCAATGGCACTGGAATGTGCGCCAATAATCGATAAACAACGATTATTCCCACGACAATAAATAGTCGTTTTTGCATATCTTTATTTTTCAGCGAGCGAAAAATTATTCTCCAATTCATGTTTTAGCCCCTCATAGTCACTAACAATTCTTAACTCTGTTAATTATACATTACCTTAGCGGATATTTCCATACTAAAAACATAAAAGCGTATGCGTTATAATTGAGTCAATAACATAATATAAATGAGGTATTATATGCAACAGCAACCTGAAATCCCATCAACTCCACCAATTACGCCACCACCAAACCCAGAATTGCCCCAAAATTATCCACCAAAGAAAAGTAAATTATGGCTATGGATTACTCTGGCAATCGTGGGAGTGCTGGCGATAATCGGAATAGTGGCGGCAACTGTTCTTGTGTCAAATAAAACCGCGCCTTCAAAGAATACGAATATTTCACGGAAAGAAGCAGTCAAACCTAAGGGCGAAGAAAAGAAGAGTGAGGATAAGAAACAGAATTTAGCTAAATCAAATTCAAAATGTTTAACGTCTGCTGATTTTCGAAAAGCTGGCTATGACTACATGAAAGACGGCTATTTTACGCTTAATAACGGTAAATATAATTTTAAAAATGTTTTCTTCAATGCGGATTCGACGCAATATACATACGAGGGAATTGCCGTTGACGAACTAGCTAAACTGGGGTCGCTATATAAATTAAACAGCCAAAAAGAATTTTCAATTGAACTGGTCGGTCAGACGTATGAAAGTTCGAAGACAAGTGCTGGCACAAAATTAGCCATGGAGCGCGCCGATAAAGTTAAGCAAGGATTAGTCTCGCAAGGTTTTCCTGAGAGTAAGATTATTATCTCTGAGCCAAAAATCGCCAATCACGACAGTAGCGATGACACCGCCGACAGAAACGTGACTATTTATCTAGTCGTGCCGCAAGAATGTAGCGAAAAATAGTCCAAAAATCAGGGCAAAAGAAAATCCCCTTCGAAATGGAAGGGGATTTATTATTACCGAGAAAAATTATTTCTCTTCAGCTTCTTTCGCACTTTGGCGTAGAGGTGTAGCTACTTTCTCGAATGAGCCACCAGCTTTTTCGATGGCAGCAACAACTGAAGCTGAGGCAGCTTGTACTTTCAAGTCAACCTTAGCCTTCAATTCACCACGAGCAATCACCTTAACCGTGTGGAATGGAGTTGCAATGTAGCCTTCAGTGAACAACAAAGCATTGTCAACAGTCTTGCCGTCAAATGCGTTCAAGTGATCCATGTACACAACTTGAGCTGGAGTTCGCAAGCTCTTGAATCCGCGAGCCTTTGGCACAGCTTGAGCTAGTGGACGCTGACCACCCTGGAACATTACGCGAAGCTTCTTACCTGTTCGGGCGTTCTGACCTTTAGTACCGCGACCAGCAGTTTTACCTTGACCAGCAGCAATACCGCGACCAACACGCTTTTTATTCTTGTTTGCTGAAACTTGGAGATCATTGTACTTCATTATTTAGCCTCCTTTTTAGCAACCTTTTTTACAGGCTGAGCGCTTAGCCATTGATCGTGTGGAACTAATGACTTTAGAGCTTCAATAGTTGCGTAAGCGATGTTAACCTTATTGGTTGAGCCAAGAGATTTGGTCAATAGGTTACGAACACCTGTTACGCCGATAATCTGACGAACTACACCACCAGCGATAATACCAGTACCAGGAGCAGCTGGCTTGATCAATACGCGTGCGCCAGAGAATTTAACTTCGCTGTCGTGCGGAATTGTTTCGCCGTTTAATGGCAATGTAATCAAGTGCTTTTTAGCGACTGATGTAGCCTTAGCGACTGCAGCTTGAACGTCTGCACCCTTAGCAACACCGACACCAACTTTATCTTTGCGGTTACCAACAACCACCAAAGCCTTAAATCGGAAGCGGCGACCACCTTTAACCACGCGAGAAACGCGGTCAATGTTGATTACCAATTCTTCAAACTCTTTTGGTGCGTCATCGCGCACATTTCGCCGGTCATCGCGGCGACCACCACGTGGATTTCGAGGTCGACGACCTTCTGCACGTGGGGTAGTATTTGCAGCTTGCTCTGCCATACTAAAACTCCAATCCTTCTTGGCGCGCAGCATCAGCCAAAGCCTTTAGGCGGCCAGCGTATTGACGACCATTGCGATCAAACACTACTGCGCTAATCTTAATTTTCTTTGCTTTTTTAGCAATTTCAGTACCGATAGCGGCACTTTTTTCAGTCATCGTGCCAGTCGCTTTTGTTCCAACTGTAGTTGCTGCAGCCAATGTTTTACCAGCCACATCGTCAATCAATTGCGCGCTAACGTGCAAATTGCTAATAGTAACTGTCAAGCGTGGGCGCTCTGCCGTGCCTGAAACCTTAGCGCGAACGCGGTTTTTGCGAAGAGCGCGGTTGAGTAGCTTCTTATTTTCAGCCATGATTACTTACCTGTCTTTCCTGCTTTACGCAAAATCTGCTCGTCGACATACTTGATACCCTTGCCCTTGTATGGTTCAGGCTTCTTCAATGCGCGGATTTCCGCTGCAACTTGGCCGACTTGTTGTTTATTGATACCGCTAACAACGATAATCATTTTTTCGTTGGTAACAGTTACGCCTTCTGGGGCTTTGTATTTGACTGGATGTGAAAATCCAAGTGCCATTTCTAGCTCGTTGTTGCTTGAGCTAACACGGAAACCGACACCGTTAACCTCTAGGCGTTTTTCATAACCTTTGGTTACACCGATTACCATGTTGTTAATTAGCGCGCGCATCAGACCATGCTGACTACGGGCTACTTTGGACTCGTCCTTAGGATGTACCGTGACTTGTCCGTCTTCGACTTTCACCTCAACTGCTGGTGTGATGAATTGCTTCAATTCACCCTTTGGTCCTTTAACGACCACATCACCAGAGTCAACCGTGATTGTCACACCGGCCGGAATAATCACCGGCAGTTTTCCGATTCGACTCAGACTCATTACTCACCTTTCGTGTGATTTGATATTAACTTCAGTATTTTAACATAGATTAGAGGTAAAAAGCAAGGTTTTCAAACTACAAATTAACCTCATATACATCCAGCTCGATTGAATTAACCATTTGCCTTATTCGAGCACTATCCGCCATTTCCAACCAACCTTTGCCGCCAATGATACACCCTCCAAGGATCGCATTTAGCGTACTCCTGTTTAATATAACCTGTTTATGATTGTCCGAACATCGAACAAGAGCTTTTTGTAAATTATCGCAAAAGACAGACGACGATAAAATTTTTATATACTCTAAGAAATCACAACTCAATTGATTAATTATTTTGTCATCTTTCTTCAATAGTCCAAGAAATATTCTGTATCCAACCGAAATTGACGCCTCCGACCACTGATCGCCACGATCATACACCGTATATTTTTCTCGCACGACCGTCAAGAAATTGAGAGCCACAATCTGCATAACAATTGCCGCCAGAGCTTGATCAACCGGCGTCTGTATGTGACTTTCATCAATTGAATACTCCAGAACGCATTCACGAAAAAGATCGTCAGACTCTTTACTGTATTTTATATACGAAGTACGAAAAAGCGTATTAACAGAGCTCTCGTCGTGAGCTTTACGATACATCATATCAATTTGCTTACGCCACGGAGAAATCTGAACTTCGCGTAGCTTTTTACTCAGTTCACTTCGGTCGACTTCTACTATATTTCGATTCATTTCTATCCCGCACTCGCCAGCAGCCCGCAAAGCAGTATCTTCTGGAATGACTAATTTATCAAACTCTCGTAATGCCTCGTCATATGTCTTTTTCGCTTCCGGACTATATAATTCAGCATCCATAAAACAAGTGTCGCCATATGTTTTTGCAGACAGTATGATATCGCTCAGAACAAAAAACTCATTGTCTTGAAGACGCTTCAAAACGTACTGAGCTAATAAATGTTCATAAATATGAGCGATTAGCCCGTCGTTATCGGCTGTTTTGTATAAGGATGAATACATCATTTTGTTGATCTCTTTGTCGGCTAGGAAATACTCTTCCAGACGGTCACTGTATCTCCGAAATTTATTTAATCATAGCACATATCTATCAAGTTAGCGATATTTCGCAAATTGCTATATACTTTTAGACGAATAGGTAGAATTAAAATTGCACCTACTACACATACAGCAATTACTTTTTGAAAATTTCTTTTTTCTTGTTTAGTCATATAATTATACCATTTCATAAACGGATACCTCCAAAATTCCAAATTTACTTAATCTAATAAATAGGGAGTTCAAGATGTACTAAATATCCAGTACTTCTACTATTTCTCCATTTTTTTCTTTAAACATAATTTTTTTGACTACTTCTTCTCCTAAATATTTTGTAAACTTAGTCAATTCTGTTGATACTTCAAATACTATATTATGTTTTATATCACTTAATTCAAAACTCGAATCATATCTTGTTTTATCTGACCAATAGTTCCAATTTATATCTGTCCTTTCATAATAAACATAGTTTCCTTTTGGAGTTACAAATACTCTTTTATTTATTAACTTCTTTTCATCTTCGGATTTAAATATTTCAGAATACAGCTTCATCCCTTTAAATACTTTGTAATTGCTAATTTTATCATTTGAAATATTTAATTTAATTTCTTCATACTTCATAGAAAACCTCCACAAATTCTAATTTGTCATACAATCAATTTGCTTGCCAATTTGTAAACCTGTTGTATCCCTTTACTTTCTAATTTCCAGCTATCAAGCTCAATTTTAATCAACTCTGGAAATTTCTTACTAATGTCCCTTAAAGCATTTCCAACCGATTTTCTCACATATTCGCTTGCATCTTCTTTTAAGTTTGCAATCTTTCAATAGCTTCATTCGGATTTCCTTAAACTATGATCTACTCGTCTATATTCTTAACCCCTCTATGACTGCTCTCCTTGTATTAGGATTGAATAACCAGAATACAATCATAACTGCTCATATTATATCATTATTTCTAAGATATCATTTCTATCGACTTCAAATCCTTCAAAAAAGTGTGTGAAAATGGGTAAAATTCGGAAAAAAGTTCTCAGAAAGAAGCAAGAAAACCCTTTCTTTTGAAAATTTTCATTTTAATGCAATAAATTTTGACAGATGGTCTGATAGCCTTTATAATAGTATTATTATTAGAATTAGGGAGAGTATGTCCATGCCAAATAATGAAGAGAACAAAGGTATGTTTCGTAATTTTTTAGGTGGCTTTAAGCGTCTTATAAAAGGAGAAGAGGACGAATCATCCACTTCTGCGGCTCATAACAATGAAGGAAGTAACTCACAAGTCAATGTGAACCCAGAAGATAGAGAAAATTTCCTCATTGAGAAAGCTTTGGAGTCGATCCAATACTACGACCGCTTGGATGTTATGAATATCGGTGGAGAAGAAGTAGACGAATCTCCAGCTGTAGAAAGTGAAGCTAGTCTGGAGCAGGAAAAAATGGCAGCGAAAAGCCAGGCAACCAGCACGACAGAATCTGCTGAGACAAGCATTTCTTCAGATTCTATGAAAAAGAGGGGCTTGAAGAGCACTGCTGATTCAATATCTCTATCATTAAGTATAGAAAGTAAAAAGGCTTCTCGTAGTTTAGAAGTAACCGAATCACAGACACAAAGTTTGGAAGTTGGGCAATCTGACAGCAAGGAAACGGATACTTCTGCTAGCTTGTCAATTGCGCAAAGTCATGCCTTCGAGCAATCAATCCTTGAAGAAAATAGAGCGTCGCTGAGCTTATCAATTTTTGAGTCTGTATCTCAAAGCATGGCCGCGGAAGAGTCTCTCAGTGCGGACAACGAGGCGTCTAAGAGCTTGTCCGTGGCGGAATCTGTATCGCAAAGCATCGCTATCCAAGAATCTATCAGCGCAGAATTGGAAACGTCGCTGAGCTTATCTGTTGCTGAGTCTGTGTCTCAAAGCATCGCCATCCAAGAATCGATCAGCGCGAAAATCGAAGCGTCTACTAGCTTGTCCGTGGCGGAATCTGTATCGCAAAGCATCGCTATCCAAGAATCTATCA
>CALHZJ010000078.1 GCA_938041005.1 uncultured Candidatus Saccharibacteria bacterium
CCTTCCGCACCAGCCAAGGTGAGGCAGACCCAGCAATCCAAGGTGAGGCCGACCCAGCAATATGCGAAAAAACCAATAAATCATGCACGAATTAATAAAAGATTAGCTCGTTCGGCTCGCCTGTTAGTTATTTGTAAAAAATCAATAGCTAATGGTTGCCGTGACGGTAAAAAAAGGCACACCAAGCGATATTTACAAAATATTTTAGGTAGCAACTTTTGTAAAAAAGTACCTAGTTTTGCGGCTTCTGCTCTTTTGATAATCTCGATATATTCGTTTGCTGACTCCTGGCTGCTTAATAATCGAATAAAAAACGCTGTAAATGCGACGCCGGTAGCTGCACGTAGCGATAATCTGGATGATCGAAAAAATAGTGAAGGTAAAGACGAGACCAAAGTGTCTGATGATGCTATTGCCAAATATAGGGTTGCTGCAGATTTGCCGCGAGTCATCACCATTGAGAAGTTGGGGGTTAAGGCTAGGGTTTTGCAGATGAACGTCAATTCGGATGGCTCAATGCAGTCTCCTATAAATATTTTTGATGCAGGATGGTACACTGGTAGCGTTAAGCCAGGTCAGTTAGGGGCATCTATTATTGTCGGACATGCGTCGGGTACAACTTTGGGCGGAGTTTTTAATAAGCTAGAGTCTTTGAATGCCGGTGATACGATTAGTGTCGAGCGTGGCGACGGTAAAATACTGCGTTATCAGGTGATAAAAAAACAAACAGTTAAATTATCCGATGTGGATATGAATAGTTTTATTCGGCCAGCTGATGGTGTATCTGAGGGTCTGAATTTGATGACATGTGCAGGAGAATGGATAAAAAATTCTCAAACTCGTAATAGCCGAGTAATGATATTCACCAAGCGGATTTAAGCTGTCTGATGCTATAATTTATACATGGAAACATTGCCAGATCACGATAAATTATTAACCGACAGAGCCTTGCAGTGCGCGGCGACGGAGCTAAACGTTGATTTATCTGAATTACGGATCACGCCAGTAAGTGGCGGCTTTTCGCTTAATCGCCGAGCGTTAGTGTCGTCTGGTGATCGAACAATTTTCGTTAAAGAAGTTGATGCTAATTTATTGTCGGATGAGGGCGAGCGGGAATTAGGCTGGCTAAAAAAAGATTATGCAGTAACACGCTTGTTACAGAAAACTTATCCGCAATATGTTGCTGATTGGACTGAATTGGCTGATGACGGTTACGTGTTGATGACGAGCAGTTACGCTTCGTCAGATGGGTGGTTGTGGCAACCTCCGACGGATAACTCTGTCGCGGAACGTTATACTTCGACGGTGATAACCGCGGTTCGAGAGTTGGAAAAAATAAAATCGCCGCAGGAGTTGATTGAAGAATTGCAACTACAACCGTTTGCGACGGAAAAGCTTGGCTTAGATGATGGGATTGATCAGATTATTGCTGACTCTGATATTCGTCGTCGGTTGATTGATAATTATCAAAAACTATTGCCAAATCAGTTGGAGATTAATCAGCGGCGTTGTCAGGCTATAATTGAGCTGTTAGAAAAGCGCGATGAGTTGATTGATATTTCGGTGCGCGCTAAAGAATTTGCCAAGCAGACGGAAGATTGCTTTAATCATTCGGATGTTCGTAGTGATAATTTGGCATTTAATCCGCAAACTGGCGAGTTGAAGTTGGTTGACTGGAACTGGGCTTCCTATGTGCCCCAGGGATCTGGTGCGACAGAATTTCTGGTTGATATGGCGCGCCATGGTCATGACGTAACGCCGTGGCTAGGTGAGTTGAACGTGGAAATGCTGGCGTCATTTGTCGGATTTTTCCTTACACGTAGCCTCAAGCCACCACTCAAGCCGGGTGATAATCTTCGTCAAATGCAGGCGTTATCAGCGGCTGTTGCTTACGATTTACTGGAGCGTATGTGACAGCCTCTCGTCCGCTAATTATTCTCCGCGGTAATTCTGGTTGCGGCAAAACCAGTACGGCGCGCTTATTCCAGCGTCAACTAGGTTACGGCACGATGTTGGTGTCACAGGATGTGGTGCGCCGAGAAATACTGCGCGTGAAAGATAGCGAAGGCAATCCGGCGATTCAGCTGATTTACGATCTATGCATGTATGGCAATAATGTTGGCTATACGGTGATTTTGGAGGGTATTTTGAGCAATAAAAAATACGGCGCGATGCTGCGCCGGCTGCTGGATGATTTTCAGGGTGAAAAACTGATTTATTATTTTGACGTATCGTTTGAAGAAACGGTGCGCCGCCACGCTACTAAGCCAAACGCTCATGAATTTGGCGAATCAGAAATGCGCCAGTGGTGGAAGGATCAAGATGTTTTGAATGTGCCAGGCGAGCAGCGAATCGGTGAACAGCTGTCTCAGGCAGAAATTGTCGATCTGATTCATCGCGACGTTTTGGCATTATCAGAGGGAGCAAATACTTCCGCATCTTGTATGTAAATAATACAATGTACTTTCA
>CALHZJ010000079.1 GCA_938041005.1 uncultured Candidatus Saccharibacteria bacterium
CCACGCCGAACAATACGCGTCGAAACCGACTCGCAGCGCGCCTTAACAGTAACTTTTCCCGGCTGAAGATCTGCGATATTAACCGCGGTTGAATAGTCGTCATATGCTCGCGGCAAAAAATCCAAAGCGTCGGAAATCGTTTTAAGGCCAGCCGCCGCTAGAGCCTGGGCGGTTTTCGGTCCAACGCCTTTAATTTGCTCGAGAGGAGTTGTTAATTTCATCTACGAAACGGCGTTGATGCCTTCCAGAGCGTAAGCCGTATCTTCCCAGCCTCTCACGCCGATTGAATCTACACCCATTTGCTTCACTGGAAAATCATTACCGCCTTCTTCAATTTTATCGCCAAAGAACAGCGTCTCCTCTTTCGACCAGCCATTCAGTTCAAGCAACCTGCCAATTCCATAAGCCTTATCAATTCCCGGAAGCGTGATGTCAGTGCTAGTCGTACCACCAATTCGCACTTCAAGCCCAGGTAACTTCTCCGCAACCTTGTCACGATATATCGGACGGACATCCTTATATTTTTCAGCCCACTCATATTTATCTTCAGGCGTAGCTTGCTGCCCCAAAGCCGACATAGTAATCTGGCTGTGTCGATCTTCAATTATTTCACCCGTAGGATTCTCGCACCAAATGCCCATTTCCTTCGCAACTTCTTCCAGCGCCGCAGTTATCTGAGTTTTTTGTTCATCAGACAAATCGTTCGCATACTGAATTTTCCATTCATCATCAGCGGTGTCAAATCGATAATATCGAGTTCCGCAAGTTGGCATCGCGTGGAATTTCTGAAGCAACTCTGGAGTAACGTTCAATCTATCAATCACCTGCTTCTTTATCTGTTGAAACGTGCCGCCAGTAATCACGCAAACGTCATAATTCTCAAGTAATCGACTAAGAATCCCCGCCATACGGTCGCTAATTGGTGATTTTGTAATTGCTAGCGTATCGTCCAAGTCAAACCCGATAATTTTTTTCATTATTCATTCTCCCCCATAATTAATACGAACGTGTTTTTACCCTTCTTCAGTAGCGACGTGTCATTGACGACTTTATTTTCAGCAAGTTTTTCGCCGTTTAGGCCAATAGCTCCAGATTTTAACAATCGCTTTGCTTCGCCGTTAGAGCCAACCGCCCCAGATTCTACCAGCGCTTCAATCACATCAATTCCAGCGTCAACGCAAGGAATTTCTTCAGCCAAAGCGCCTAAATCATCGTTCGACAATTTCTTAAAATCGCCGCCACCAAACAAAACTTCAGTTACGCGCTCAACAGATTCACGACGCGCGCTACCATGAACAATGTCAGTAACTTCACGAGCCAAAACCTTCTGAGCCGAACGCGCACCCGGATTAACGGCGTGATTTTCAGCAATAGCTTCAATGGTATCGCGGTCCAACATCGTAAATATCTTCATATATTCAATCGCGCTCTCGTCATCAACATTCAGCCAGAATTGATAGAATTTATAGACGCTGGTTTTATTTTCATCAAGCCAAACCGCGCCACCTTCAGATTTACCGAATTTACGACCAGTCGACTTATTGATAAGTAGCGGTGCAGTCATTGCGTAGACTTCGGTGTTTTCTTTTTTACGAATCAAATCCACGCCGGATAATAAATTACCCCATTGATCCGATCCACCAATTTGCAGATTAACGCCATATTGATTAAACAGATGCCAAAAATCATAGCCCTGAAGCAAAGTATAAGTGAATTCCGCAAAGCTCAAGCCCTTGCCATTATTAATGCGCGCCTTGAAAAATTCGCGGCTCACCAAATCCGCCATATTGAAATTCTTACCGATATCGCGAAGAAACGGCAGCAATTCCAGCTCAGCCAGCCAATCAGCGTTATCAACCAAAGTAAAATCTCGTCCAGCAAAGATTCGCGAAACTTGGGATTTTAAGGCTTGCTTGTTATGTTCAATTTCCTCATACGAAAGCAGATTTCGTTCTTCCGTGTCGCGCATATCGCCAATCATTCCCGTACCGCCGCCAACGAGCAAAAACACTTTATGTCCGCGCTCCAAAAAATGTCGAACCATCATATAAACCGCCAAATGCCCAACATGCAAGCTGTCCGCCGAAGGATCCGTCCCCAAATAGAGCGTGAAATTCTCCGAATCGATAAGTTTGTCGTCAGTAAATGTGGTCTGATTCCAGAATCCACGCCATTGTAATTCTTCTGATAATTTCATATCACTCCTTTTCTATATAATTAGTATAGCAATTTTACAATTGAAGCGAAACATATGCGTGATATAATAGAATTGTGAAGAAAAAGACTACGATAAGCACCGCCGGACACGGCTCAAGCGATAAGAAATCTCCGTCGAAACGGATGAACTTATATGCCAATTTGGCGCAGAAACATAAGACTAAAAAAGACAAGGACGCGCGCGAACGAGCGGAATATTTGGCGACTTTGCCGAAACATCCCGTAAAGCGATTCTTTTATCGATTACATCCGAAGCGGCTAGCGAAATATTGGTTCTCCAAGCGCGGCGGACTGATGGCTCTGAAAATTCTTGGCGTCGGTATTTTGTTGATATTGCTACTTATCGGCGGAATGTTCGCCTATTTCCGTAAAGACCTCGATAAAATTCGCCCTGGCGAGCTTGCTAAGCGTGTTCAAACGACTGTCACTAAATATTACGACCGCAACGACAATTTGCTTTGGGAAGATAAAGGCACGGGCAATTATCAATTGGTCGTTGAATCTGACCAGATTAGCGACTATTTGAAAAAAGCCACTGTCGCAATTGAAGACCGAAACTTCTACAATCACCACGGCATCAGTATTAGCGGTATGTTGCGCGCAATGCTCTCAACTGCTTCACGACGCCAAGTTCAGGGTGGATCAACTCTGACACAGCAGCTAGTCAAGCAAGTCTTCTTCGCAGATGAGGCCGGCGACCGATCAATTAGCGGTATTCCTCGAAAGATCAAGGAAATCATCCTCGCAATTGAAGTCGAACGCATGTATAGCAAAGACCAAATCTTATCACTATACCTGAATGAATCTCCATACGGCGGTCGTCGTAACGGCGCAGAATCTGCCGCTCAGACATACTTTGGTAAGCACGCTAAAGATCTGACGCTGGCGGAAGCGGCGCTAATTGCTGGTATTCCACAGAATCCAACTTACTATAATCCATACAACACCGCTGGAAATAAGGCTTTAATTGCCCGACAACATACAGTTCTGGATTACATGGCTGAGCAAGGCGTTATTACCAAGGATGAGGCTGAAAAAGCTAAAAAGATTGACATTTTAAGCACGCTTAAGCCGCAGACCGAACACTTGGAGAATATTAAGGCTCCTCACTTCCTATTGATGGTTCGCAATCAGTTGAGTAAAGAGCTTGGCGAATCAGTCGTTGGACGCGGTGGATTGACGATTAAGACCACCCTCGACTGGCGTATTCAGGAAAAACTTGAAAATGAGATGAAGTCATTCTTTGCAACGGGTCGACCAGATTCTGTGCGAATTAGTAACGGCGCCGCAACAGTCGAAGACGTTCAGACTGGACAAATCGTAGCACTTGTTGGTAGCCGTGACTTTAACTACACCGGCTTTGGTCAGGATAACGCCGCAGTTTCCTATATCCAGCCAGGTTCCACAATTAAGTCACTTGTCTTTGTTCAATTATTTGACAAACACGACAGTAAGCAAGCATACGGTAGCGGCACAGTACTAACCGATGAAAATATAGATAGAATATATGGAGCAACCCTACGAAACTGGGATAATAAGTTCATGGGCGCCATCAACATTCGAAGAGCCCTAGCCTTGTCACGAAACATTCCTGCAGTTAAAGCAGCTTATATTATAGGTGACGGATCTGCAAAGCCTGTCGTTGAGGGAATCCGCAGAATGGGCGATACTAACTATTGCCGACAGGAAGAAAATGCCGGTGGTTACGGACTCGGTGCAGCAATCGGCGCATGTGGAACAAAGCAGACAGAATTGGTGAACGCTTACTCAACATTGGCGCGAATGGGAGTCCAAAAAGACATTTCAAGTGTTATCGAGGTAAAGAACAGCCAAGGCGAAACTCTGAAAAAATGGAAAGATGAGGGTAAGCAAGTTATCGATTCGCAATCAGCATACATTGTGAACGATATCTTGTCCGACCGAACCCCTGGACTTCACGGCTGGATGGGCGTCAATGGCGTTCGAACCTCTGCAAAGACCGGTACATCCGACAAGGGATCGCAGCCAAAAGACCTCTGGATTATCAACTACAGCCCAGCTCTAGTTATGGGAATGTGGCTCGGAAACTCCGACACCAGCGTGATTGGCACATCAGCCTCCAACTACGGCATGCCAGTAATTAGAAGCGTTATGGAATTTGCCCACACCCAAGTTTACGCTAAAGAAGGCAAATGGAAGTCAGGTCAATGGTACGAGCGACCAAGCGGAATCCAGACTGTCAACGGTGAACTCTATCCGTCATGGTGGAATAAGAGACAAAGTCAATCTACAGAGAAAATTACATTCGATAAAGTTTCTAAGAAAAAGGCAACAAACTGTACTCCGGATGGCGCAAAGGAAGAGATTGAAGTGACAAAGATTATTGATCCTTTGACTAAGAAAGAATCAATTACCGTTCCTTCAGGATACGACGCAAACGCAGAAGATGACGTTCACAAGTGTGACGACACTAAGCCGCAAATTGGAGCAATATCATACACCAATAGTGGTAAGAAATATACGATAAATGTCGACGTTACAGCAGGAACTTGGGGCTTATCGGCAATCGAAATTACCGTGGATGGAAAGAGTATTAAGAACTCAGAAATTACTTCAAGCGGCAAGCAGACCGCCACGGTAGAACTTGATACGGCAGGATCGCACACAGTTTCTGTAACCGTAAGAGACTCTGCATATTACACCGCCACTTCAACTGGCAGCATCCAAGTTAACTAAATAACCTATTGTTTATTCACCAAATTAATCAGCTCAGCCTCGTGTTGAGCTGATGTTTTTGAGCGACCATTTGTGCGCTTTTTAGGAACGCTAGCCTTCTGCTTTACAGGTTTTTTCTGTTCAACCACAAGCTTCGCAAACATCATTTTTCCAGCGTCGGTCTGCAAGCTTCGGATAATCTCAATTTTCTTCGTTTGCCCAATGTAGCGCTTGGCGTTCTCAACAACCACCATCGTTCCATCTTTCAAATAGCCAACCGCTTGATGAGAATCTTGCCCCTTCTGCGACAGTTCCAAATCCAGCTCGTCACCAGGCAAATAGCTCATCCTCAAACTTTTCGCCAGCTCATTGATATTCAAAACCTTAACGCCGTCAACTTGTGCCACCTTATTCAAATTATAATCAAGTGTCAACACTGCTGCATCCATTTCCTTTGCCAATTTCAGTAAGCGCGAATCCACACCTTCAGGCACGCGAATATTATCGTCATATAACTCGAATGAAGACTTCAAAATATCCTTAAGTTCCTTAACAACATCCATGCCAAATCGCGCCCTTTCACGCTTGTCATGGTCTGCGCCGTCGGCTAATAATTGCAATTCCGTCAATACGCTCCTCGGCACAATAATTTTTCCCAGCAAAAATCCGGTCTTCGCCAGCTCAGTCACTCGCCCATCCATGAGCACTGACGTGTCGACCAAAATCGGCGCCGCGCCCACTGATGAATTTCGTCGCGGTTTTGCCAAGAGATAAACTTCGGCTGCCAAACCAAGCAACATTATAATTATTATCAATCCGTAAAAATCTTTCATTTTTCCCTTTCTATTGTAAATAGTCAATCAGCGCCTGTCGCATATCGCTGACGCCTTTTATAAATTTATCTTTATGAACTTTTGGCGCAATCGCATAAGTGAAGCCCAGTTTCTTCGCCTCTTTAATTCGAGCTTGCCAATTCGTCGCCGAACGAACCTCGCCGCCCAAGCCAATCTCGCCAAACACTACGGCGCCTTCGTCCAGACTTCGCCCAGCACTAGCGCTAGCAATCGCCATCGCCACCGCCAAATCAGCCGCTGGATCATTTAGTTTCAGACCGCCAACCACATTGACATAAATATCTTTGTCCGCCAATTTCAACTTCGTTCGCTTCTCTAAAACCGCCACCAACAGATTCAATCGATTCAGATCAAAACCACTCGCCGTGCGCTTAGGATAGCCAAAATTCGTCGGATTAACTAGCGCCTGAATTTCCACCAAAAGCGGACGTGCGCCTTCCATGGTCGCCAGCACAATTGACCCATCCAGATTCTGACGCTCCGCCAGAAGTTCCGCCGACGGATTCTTCACGATTCTTAGCCCCTGCTCGTCCATCTCAAAAATTGCC
>CALHZJ010000080.1 GCA_938041005.1 uncultured Candidatus Saccharibacteria bacterium
TATTGGTGGTTTTGCATGAATTAGGTCATGCTATTGTCGCCAAGAGAAACGGCGTTAAGGTTGAGGAATTCGGAATCGGATTTCCACCTGCCGCAAAAAAATGGAAAGTAAAGCGAAGCTTCTTGGGTGAGGACGTAACGTTTAGCTTGAACTGGCTGCCGCTTGGTGGATTTGTTAGATTGAAAGGTGAATATGATTCCGCAAAAGGCGAGGGTACATATGGCGGATCGACGTTTTGGGTGAAGACGAAAATCTTGCTGGCTGGCGTCGTGATGAACTGGATAACTGCGATTGTTTTGTTCACGATCCTTGCGGTAATTGGCATGCCGAAAATCCTGTCGAATCAAGTTCAATTGCCATTTGATATAGACGTTCGCCGCTCGCCGGTGACAATAGCAAAAATCACGCCGAATTCTCCGGCGGATAAAATCGGACTTAAGTCTAATGACGAACTTATTAAGATAAATGGTCAGCCGCTTACAGAGGCGGAAAAATTGCCAGTTATAACTAAGCAAAACGCTGGCAAGAAAGTCAGGGTTGAATATAGGCGTGATGGCAAAGAATCGTCGCTTGACGTCCAGTTGAATGATGAAAAAACAGTAAAAACTGGTGGATATTTAGGTGTTGTTCCGAATCAAGCGGAAAAAATGTATAGCACGTGGTCGGCGCCTATTGTGGGCGTGGCGACTACTGGGCAATTGTCATACGAAACGATTAAAGGCGTTGGCGTACTGTTGGTGAAAACCGTACACGGATTAATCGGGCAAATATTCGGTTCCGCAGAATCAAAAGAGTCTGCACGCACTGACTTGGCCTCTGTAGGTGAGAGTGTAGCAGGACCAATCGGCATACTGGGAGTATTATTCCCGTCAGTCGTTAATTCTGGAATTGAGCAAATCATTTTCGTAGCGGCGTTAATTTCACTGACGCTGGCTGTGATGAATATTTTACCGATCCCAGCGCTTGATGGCGGTCGCTGGTTCACGATGACAATTTTCCGCTTATTTAAGA
>CALHZJ010000081.1 GCA_938041005.1 uncultured Candidatus Saccharibacteria bacterium
GGTCTTTGTAAAATTTCTGCTACACTTTTGATAAAATCTGGTGGGCTTGGATTGCATATATGTCAGAGAAGTCACAAAAATCAAATTCAATAGACCCAGGCTTGTACTGCTTTATTACGATTGCGCAATTTCATGGTATTGCAGCTGATCCTGAGCAGCTGAAGCACGCCCTGGCATTGGAGGAGGGTATTATGAATGAGGTTGATATGCTTCGTGCCGCCCGAACTCTGAAGTTAAAAGCTAAAATATCTACGGTGAAATATAAGCAGCTGGAAAAATTACCAATGCCAGTGATTGTTGGTATGAAGAAAGATAAGTTTGCTGTTTTGGCGCGCATTGACAACGGTAAACTACTTATACTTATGCCTGACGGTTCGCCACCTCAAATTATCGAAAGAGCGGCGTTTGAGAAAGAATGGACTGGTCGAGTATTGTTATTTGCGCAGCGGTTTTGGAAGGATGTCGAGCGTAAGTTTGATATCAAATGGTTTATTCCGACGATCATAAAATACAGGAGGCCATTATTAGAAGTACTGCTGGCGGCGTTTATTTTACAGATTATAGGGTTACTTGCACCGATTCTCACGCAAGTTGTGATTGATAAGGCGCTAGCACACCATAGCGTATCGACACTAGACGTGATTGTATTTGGGCTGATTGTTGTTGCGTTATTTGAGATGATGCTTGGCATTGCGCGAAGTTATATTTTTACTCACACCACGAGTCGAATTGATGTGATTTTAAGTTCGCGACTGTTTCGTCATCTATTCGCATTGCCGCTACGATACTTTGAGACTCGGCGCGTTGGCGACACGACTGCTCGGGTCATGGAGCTAGAAAAAGTCCGCTCTTTTCTGACAGGTGCGCCAATGACAACAGTTATTGATCTGTGCTTTATATTTGTATATATCGTCATAATGATATGGTATAGTACAACGTTGACCTGGGTTGTTCTAGCTAGCTTGCCAGTGTTCGTAATACTATCTGCTATTGTGACGCCTCTATTTAGATATCGGTTGGACGAGCGATTTAATACTGGCGCCGAAGCACAATCATATCTGGTGGAGTCAATCAATGGAGCTCAAACCATTAAGTCTTTTGCGCTAGAGTCGGAACTGCAAAAGAAGTGGGAGGGGCGACTTGCTAGCTATGTTCGAGCTGGTTATAAGACATCAATTTTATCAAATAATGCTGGTATAATCGGTCAGTTTATTCAGAAGATTTCTGATATTGCTATTTTATGGTTTGGTGCGCATATGGTAATGTCTGGCAGCTTGACTATCGGTGCTCTTATTGCGTTTCGGATGTTGTCGGGTCGAGTGAGTGGGCCAGTGCTGCGGCTGGTACAATCTTGGCAGGATTTTCAGCAAGCAGGAGTGTCAATTAAGCGATTGGGGGATATTTTTAATAATAAAACTG
>CALHZJ010000082.1 GCA_938041005.1 uncultured Candidatus Saccharibacteria bacterium
TCTGGCTCAGTAGTCGTCTCGGTAGTTTCCGTCGCTTCTGAAGCGGTTTCGTCAAGGACAGTGACCTCGATGAACGCGTCGTCGAGCAAAGCTTCCAATTGCTCGTCGTCAACGTCAAACTCTTGTGGTTTGCCTGGCTGGATAACCAAGCCGGCGCGCCGCCGAGACAAGCCGTTGGTGATTATCTCGTTGGATAGCCGTAGTGATACTTTTGGCATTTCGATCCCTTTCTTATGAAGTTAGTTCATACTTAAATTGTAACACAAAAAATCGCCCCCAGTGGAGGCGATTTCTCTGCGTGTCGGCGGTTAGCCTTTACACTTGATAGCTCGATGCCACAAGCCGTAGCCGAATGCACCGCGCCAGTAAGTACCGAAGTAGTACTTTTTGTTCCACCAGCCCTTTTCGCTGTTCTCTCCGAGGAAGCTCAGTGGCTCGTACTCGCGTTCCTGGATAACGAATGGCTTGATTTCGCCGGCAACGTTGATCAAATACCAGTCTTTTTCAGCTGTCAATTCGCTGGAGACTTTGACCTTGGCCGCGTTGTAGTTCGGGTTCTTAACCGGAACGCCACCAACGACGATATTTTCTGGCTCGACGATCGCCTTTGCAGCAGCTTCTAGCTGTACAGGAACGACCAAGCGCAGGTCGAGTTTCTTGTTGACGGCTTTACCCTTGTCACCCTTAAAGCTCAACATTGCCAAGCGAACCTTAGCAAAGTTCTCGGCTGTCAGCGGCGTGCTGGTAAAGTAGTTTGACTGAACAGCAGAGGTCTCTTCGTTGATCGGGTGATCGGTATCGAAGAAGTTCTGGCCGTCGTAGCATGGCGCGTTCTCACCGTTTGGCATCAGCTCGCCATAGATTTGCTCATCTGGGAACTCTTTGACCAATTGACCGATTGAGCGCGCAGTCGTCAGATATTTGCCGGTCTTGTCGTCCTTGATATCTGAGTGCTTGACTTCGACTGAATCTTCGAACTCGCGGTTCGGCAGCGCGTATTTGTAGGCCTTGAGTTTCTGCGGTACGCGCTCGCCTAACATTTCGCGCAGACCGTGCATCTGACCAAGCCAACCGTAGTCTTCAGAAGCGCCCTTTGAAGTAACTTTCATGGCGAGCTCTTCAGAGGTCGATTCGGTCGCTTCGTAAGCCTCGAAGAAGTTGGTCAGGATTGATTGTTCTAATACTGGTTCCATGTCTTTTTCAATCCTTTATTAAACCGTTTTTAGTGCGATGCGGATTTTGCTTGAACTCAACACCTCAACGATGCGGCCGCACTCTTTGCCGGCGTCGGCTGGCAAAGTCACCTTATCCACGGTTTGGTTATCTTTAACTTTTACATAAGCAGCGATGTCGCTCTGCTTTGCAGAGAACGCTGCGTTCACGGTGATCACACCGTATGTCCAGAACTGGACGTGGTCAGCAGTTTTGCCAAGCCCTACGCCTGCTGGACTTGCCGCAACGCCGACAACTTTATCAGCTGTAGATTCAGCTGCGTTGGTTGCCAAGCCCTGCGCGTTCACGCCGACTAGCGCGCCCTCTGGAATGCTCACGCCCGGCGCAAGCTTCAGATGGCCGATGTTATTCTCTTGACGAGCAACATCTTTGAATGAAGTGATTGCAGTCATTTCAAATCCTTTTATTCGTTACTTTTTACTCGAGCCATCGCCTCGGCATAGGCTGGTGACTTCGCTGCCAATTCATCGATCTGTTTCGTGGTGATACCGTTGGCTTTTAATCCTTCGATTTCATCTTGTGACAGATTCTTGCTTATCGCTGCGTCGTCTTTGTCAGCGGCTTCGCCGTTCGTCGAGCCCGTCTGATTAAATTGTACACGCTTACCGCCTGCTTTTACAAGCTCCTCTAGCAATTCTGTTGTAGATAATTCAACTTTTTTGCCGTCGCGGCTAAATTCGACACGGCCGCCGGCTTTGCTCAGGTTCTGGTGCAGCTGCATGAACGCGTCCTTTTGAGCTGGGACAATCATGCCAGCGGACAGCATTGTCTGATATGCAGTCTCAGCTTTGGCTTGGTTCCGCTCAGCGCGTAGCCGTGATAACTCCTCGCGCTCGCTCCGGCTCAGGTTCTCTTTGTCGTCGCCCTCGCCTTTCTTGTCGGTCTCATTCTCGTCGGCCTCGCCATCGCCCTCGTCAGCTTTGTCGTCGCCCTCAGATTCGTCTTTATCGGCTTCGTCCTGCTCGCCATCGAGAGACATGTTCTCTTTGTCGTCGCCCTCGCCCTCTTTTTCGTTCGGGTCTTTTGCGTCGGCAATCTGCTTTTTCACAGCCTCTTCCTGGTCGGCTGGGACTTCTACGGTTTCGCCAGCTTTGACAGTTTTGCTGACATCTTCGCCGTCGTCATTTTTGACGGTTATGACCACATCAAACTCGCGGTCATTGGTTACTTCGACAACCTCTGGCTCTTCACCCTCGGTGTCTTTGCTGAAATGTTTGCGCATTTTTGCAAGCTCCTCTACTTTATTTTTACTAAACATCACGACCGCATTCGTCCGGCGATTGAAGTTATCGAGGTAGGCTTCGGCTTTTTCTACCTCGTCTCGCTTCAATTGCTCAGGTGCTTCTTCAAATGCGTTCATGCCAGTAATAAATGGGTCATTGACCAGAGCGACATGCTCTAGCACGATTCCGCGGTCTTCGCCGGTTCGAGTATCGATGTAGTGCCAGTTGAAACACATCGATACGTCGAACACCAAGTCCTGCTCCAGTCGGTACAAAGCCTCGTAGTCGCGGATTTCTAGCGTGGCGTATACGCCGTCGCCCGGCACAATCTCCAGGGCCACCACTTCGCCGGCGTTATCTTTCGTGCCGCTCCAGTGATCAAACGGAATGCTCACCCGTGGCAGCGTCGGAATCTTGCCGCTTTGCTTGGCCTCAAAGTTAGCCAGCATTTCCTCGGCCCACGCTTCGTCTAGCAGTTCGCACTCTTCGCCATCAAACGGAGAATACAGCTGGCCAAAAGCCGCTATCTGTTTGCGGAAGCGGCGGCCTTTCCAGTCGCCCTCTTCACCCTTGTCCTTGGCGGATAGTGTGCTGCTGGAGAGCATCACTACCGTTCGTGTGTTGTTGTGTTGATTAATCTTTGTCATGACATTTATTCCTCTGTTTTAACAATAGCATATTTTAATCACTTTTAGGTAGATGGCTGCAGCAGCTGGCTTCCTGCCAATCCGCCGGCAATGGTCGGCATGCCGGTTATCTCTGGCTTCTCCTCTTCCTCGGCAAGCACCGCAATCCAGATACAGCGGCATCTGAAGTGTATCGGTGTCTGCCATGGTGTGGTGGCGTACTCCTCTGGCGTTGCTACTTTTTCGTCGAGTTCGCGGCAGGTCTGGCAGGTTTTCTTGTCGAGGATTGCCGAGTAGACGTATCGGTCGATGTCCTCGTCGTATTTCTTGAACGTCTTGGTTCGGCCGGTGTTGATTGATTCGGCCACCGCCACGGTATTGCCTGGCTTGGTGTGGGCGGCCAAGTAGGCCAGCAGTGCTATCGCTAGGTCGTCTAGCACGTCGTCAATAGCTCCCTCGCTGAAATGCCGGCGCGCCATCTCACTCGAATCCTGGCCGCCAACCAGTGCGGCTATCTCAGCCTCGACATCACCGAATTGCAGGTCGACAAACTCTTGCGCTCGGTCGGCGATTCGCTGTTTATCGGTCTTGTCTGTCGCCGGCGCTAATTTGCCGAGTTCGTTCGCCGCTGCGGTTTTGCCATAGTTGAAGCCGTCCGTCATTGCTGCCTGAAGCGTTTTGAAATAGCGTTGTCGCAATTCTTGGCTGACTTTGTAGCTCAGCTCCTCGCC
>CALHZJ010000083.1 GCA_938041005.1 uncultured Candidatus Saccharibacteria bacterium
ATTGACACTGTTAAGAATAATGCCCCCGTTGAGAGAATCACCACAACCACGATTACGACAATAGTGTCATCTCTTGATTCACTTACCGAAGACTTATCTCCAGTACTCTCACTTTCGGTGATTTCATCAGGAGTATTAGATGCTACTTCGATCATTTTTGCAACCAAATAATTGCCTGGATATTTACCATCCAATTGCTCAAACTTTGCCTTTGCTTG
Organism: uncultured Candidatus Saccharibacteria bacterium; assembly: GCA_938041005.1. Taxonomy (GTDB): domain Bacteria; phylum Patescibacteriota; class Saccharimonadia; order Saccharimonadales; family Saccharimonadaceae; genus Nanosynbacter. The sequence goes on from CALHZJ010000083.1 coordinate 219, forward strand.
AGAATATTTCCCTTGCGAGAAATCATTCAAGCCATCTTTCCAAAGTTTAGTTAGCTCACCGCTTGCCGACAATGTGACATTATTTTTCTTTGCCATAGTTTTTAGGTCGGCGATATCACGGAATATCCCCCTTCCAAAGCAGGAATTATTACTCTTACCGCTATTAGCACAAGCCGATCCTCCGTAAGTATTTAATCCCACCTGCTTACCATTGTTGTCGAATGCTGGACCACCGCTATTACCCGCCGCGATTTGCGTACTCATAGAAAATAGCTTATGGCCGCCCGCGTCGCTAGCCGAACCAGAAACATCACCTTGAGTAACAGTTGGGACAGTCTTACTCTTCTTCGTATTTACGCCGTCATCGACAATAGCTGGATAGCCAATCGCTGTTATTCTATCGCCCTTAGATATCTTTGAACTGTCGCCCAGATCTACAGCTGGAAAACGTCCTTCGACTTTCAAAATTGCCACATCACTCTTATCACTCTTCAAATCCAGTCCACGCCCCCTCAAATCAACTTCCGCGTCAATTTTCTTAGCTGGAATATTAGTCTTTGTCTTTTTCCACTTCATATCACCCGACCCGTCATCATCGCGAGCAATAGGCTCACTTGAAGTCTGGATGACATAGTCATATCGATCATTCTGCGAACGTATACTACTATCAGGAACTTGATCGATAAATCCCATAATAGCCGCTTGTGCGCCCTGATCGCCGTTTCGAGCCTTATTTACCAAGTCACGAAGTGTATCTCGAGTTACATAGCCCGCATCCATCACAAATCGCAAATATCTATTCCAATGATCCTCTGTCTTAACTCCTCTGATCATGCTCTGATTGGAAACCTCAGTAACATGTCCGTTTGTGGCAATATATCCATCATCAGAAACGATTGAACCACTACCAATTCCACCCGTACATAGGCCGTTTAGTTGCATGCTAGCGCCGTTTTGTGCCGTATAGATCATATCTGCACAACGAAATGTTCCTACCCGAACTGTAGCAATTTGATTCCTCGCCACTACCTTAATGACAGAATCTTCATCCAGCTCATCAAGAGTATTTGTAGTATCTTTATCTTCCGAAAAATTCTCTGCTTTAGTGTCAGTCTTAGTTTCAGATTTGGCTATAGTAGCAGAAGCCGTACTTGCGCTGAAATTGTCCTGACTAGTCGCGATAAAATAGCTATTATCTGGCTTCTGGAAAGTAACTCTAGAAACTAAACTCTCCATCTGATCGATGTATGGTTGCATGTACGAATTTTTACTCAATGCAAATACAGATATCCAATAAGGTCTATTGTTCTGAACGGTCAGATAGCTAATTTTTTCGCCAGTTTTTCGCCAACTGCCGTCAATAGTACTTCCATAATCAACAACCAACTTTTTAAACTTCAGACCAGAAATTTCTACATCGCTAGTGTGATATTTAGTATTTGAGTCATTTTTCTTTAGTTTATTAATGTCACCCTGAAGCATTAAATCCAAATCTGAATACTTCTTTGTATCTTTATATTCTTCAGGCATTGTCGAGCGATCAAAATAACTACTCTTACGAGACGTGACTATTGAGAACTCTGGCATAATCTTCGTAAACGAAAACTTCTCATCATCCTTTGGCTTTTCCGAACTCTTCTTAAAATTCAATTTTAGAATCGCATAAGCGCGGCTCTCTTTCAGCTCGTCGTCAGCATACGTAGTGGCACTATACTGCTTTTCATTAGAATCTTTATTTAAGACGTGACCTTCGCCAGTAAAAA
>CALHZJ010000084.1 GCA_938041005.1 uncultured Candidatus Saccharibacteria bacterium
TTAGCACTCTTGACATGAGAGTGCTAATTATTTATACTGAGATAGTTGGCACTCGCCACGAAAGAGTGCTAGAATGAATATAAGATATAGACCAGATGTGATCATAATAGAAAGGGGAATCATATGGGTAAAATTATTGGTATTGACCTCGGTACAACCAACAGCGCATTTGCGTATATGTTGGCTGGAAAACCAGAGGTGATTTCTAATGCCGAAGGTAATCGTACTACGCCATCTGTAGTTGCGGTCAATAAAAAGGGCGAACGACTTGTCGGTCAAGTTGCTCAGCGTCAGCGTGTAACAAATCCAAAAAACACGATTTACGGTGTTAAGCGTTTGATTGGTCGTAAGTTTGACGACAAGGAAGTACAAAAAGACTTGGATATCATGCCGTACAAGATTGTTAAAAAAGGTACTGGTGTGGCGGTCGAAATGGGCGATAAGGAATATACGCCAGAAGAAGTTTCAGCAATGATTCTTAGTAAAATCAAGGCTGACGCCGAAGCTTTCTTGGGTGAAAAAGTAACAGAGGCAGTGATTACGGTGCCGGCTTACTTTGACGATTCGCAACGTCAAGCGACTAAGGACGCCGGTAAAATTGCTGGATTGGAAGTTAAGCGTATTATCAATGAGCCAACAGCTGCGGCTTTGGCGTACGGTCTGGAGAAGGGTAAAAACGACGAAACCATCGTGGTGTTCGACCTTGGTGGCGGTACGTTTGACGTGTCGGTGTTGGAACTAGGCGACGGCGTGTTTGAGGTTAAGGCAACCAACGGTGATACACACCTTGGTGGTGAAGATTTCGACAACGCTATTGTCAATTACTTCTTGGACGACTTCAAGTCGAAGGAGGGAATTGATCTTCATAAAGATAATGCAGCAATGCAACGCCTAAAGGATGAGGCTGAAAAGGCGAAGAAAGAATTGTCAACGGTTACTGAGTATGAAGTCAACATTCCATTTATCACTGCTGATGCTGATGGTCCAAAACACTTTGAGATGAGCTTGAGTCGCGCTAAGTTGGAAGATTTGGTTAAGGATCTATTGGATCGCTTGGATGGTCCAGTAGAGAAGGCTTTGAAGGATGCCAAGCTTTCTAAGTCCGACATTAACAATGTAGTTATGGTTGGTGGAATGACTCGTATGCCAGCTGTGGTCGAGCGTGTAAAGAATTTCTTTGGAAAAGATCCAATGCAAGGCGTGAACCCAGATGAGGTTGTGGCTGTTGGTGCTGCAATTCAAGGTGGCGTCTTGGCTGGTGACGTTAAGGACGTGTTGCTTCTGGACGTGACTCCGCTTTCTCTTGGAATTGAGACGATGGGCGGCGTATCGACGAAGTTGATTGATCGAAATACGACGATTCCAACAAGCAAGAGCGAGGTCTTCTCGACAGCTGCGGACAACCAGCCTCAGGTGGAAATTCACGTTCTTCAAGGCGAGCGCGAGTTTGCTAATGACAATAAGAGTTTGGGTCGTTTTGTGCTTGATGGTATTGCGCCAGCACCACGTGGTGTGCCTCAAATTGAAGTGACCTTTAATATTGACGCCAATGGTATTCTTAATGTTACGGCTAAAGATAAGGGAACAGGCAAAGAGCAGTCAATTACCATCCAAAACTCTGGAAACATGAGTAAGGAAGATATCGAGAAGGCGCAGAAAGAAGCTGAGCTTCATGCGGACGAGGATAAGAAAAAACGCGAAGCTATCGATACAAAGAACCAGCTTGAAAACGCTATTTATCAGGCAAAGAAAATGCCGGACGAATTCAAAGATAAGATTTCTGACGACGACAAGCAAGCGATTGAAAAGGCTGTCGAAGAGGCTGAAAAGCACAAAGATTCTGAAGATAAGGACGAATTGGACGCTGCAATTAAAGCCTTGAACGACGCGATTATGCCAATTGGGGCTAAGATGTATCAACAATCAACTGACGATAAAAAAGCTGACGAGACTGGCGACAAAAAGTCTGATAAAGACGAACCGGTCGAAGGCGAAATTGTCGACGAAAAATAAACCTAACGTATTTACAAAGAAGGCTGCTCGATAAAAAGAGTGGCCTTTTTTGGACTTAGCACTCTTGCACTGAGAGTGCTAAACGCGTATAATATATAAGGTATGAGCAAGCGTGATTATTATGAAATATTGGGCGTTCCAAAGACCGCTTCTGAAGATGAGATAAAAAAGGCTTTTCGTAAATTAGCAATTAAATATCATCCTGACAAACAGGGTGGCGACGAGGCTAAGTTTAAGGAAATTAATGAGGCCTATGAAGTTCTGAAAGACAAACAGAAGCGACAGCGTTATGATCAATTTGGTCATGCTGGCGTTGGTGGCGCATCTGGTGGTGGTTTTTCCGGTAATCCGTTTGAAGGATTTGGTGGATTCGGCGGTCAAAACGTTCACTTTGATTTTGGTGACGGTGGGCTAGGTGATATTTTTAGCCAATTCTTCGGTGGTGCAGCTGGCGACTCTGGGAATGGTCGTTCGCGTGGGCGTGATGTTGAAACTAGCGTAACATTAAGTTTTGAGGACGCGGTATTTGGTGTAGAAAAGAAAATTAGTTTAATGCTGGATGTTGAATGTGAGCATTGCCATGGCGATGGTGCCGAGCCTGGATTTGGAATGAAAACGTGCCCAACTTGTAAGGGTGCGGGTCAGCAAACTCGAACGATGAATTCGCTGTTTGGGCAAATTCAGCAGGCGGTTGTTTGTGAAACTTGTCACGGTAAGGGAAAAGTTCCTGAAAAAGAATGTTCAGTTTGTCGAGGAAAAGGTACGACCCGACAGAATCAGGATATCACTATTAAAATTCCGGCGGGAATTGATGATGGCGCGACAATTCGTCTACGCGATCGTGGCGAAGCGGTTGCTGGTGGCAGTAGAGGTGATTTGTATGTCCACATTCGCGTTAAGGCGCATAAAAAATTCACTCGTGAAGGCAATATTATTCTTAGCGAAGAACATATTTCTATGGTTGATGCGGCACTGGGAACGGAAATTGACGTGGAGACTGTGGATGGCGTAATAACGATGAAAATCCCGGCGGGCACTCAGAGCGGTACAGACTTCAAGTTGTCGGGTCATGGCGTGCCGCACTTACATAGTGAATCTCGTGGTCCGCATATTGTGGGTGTTATTGTTGATACGCCAACCAAATTGACCAAAAAGCAGAAGGAGCTTTTGGAGCAATTTAAGGGCGCGAAAAAACGAGGGCTGTTTTCTTAGTATATTTGTCGAGAAAAAATCCTGTGTTATACTGAAGCTAACATAAGAGGGATTGAAGGCATGGGATTAATTTTTCTGATAATAGTTATTATTGTAGTAATTAAGCTAATAAAATTATTACAGAGAGGTAATAGCCAGTCGTCTAATTATTCCGAAGATTATCGGCAGGGATATTGGGATGGCGTGCGTGATGCACAAAATGGATGCGCAAAAATTGAGAATGACAACGGTCAAGTGAGGCTTATCACCGAGAATCAAAGCGCCGCTTCGCGGCTTGCGAATACGCCGTTGAATATCAGTAAAAATGAGAATCTAGATAATATAATTCCTACTAGTGTTTCCACGGCTGAAGAGAGAGTAAATACGGTTGCTGTGCCTGTTGAGAATAATATTGAACGGACATCACATATTGATGACAAGGAAAAGGAGAGGGGTCGTAAGACTACAATTAATATAGCGCTATATACTGCGTCATTATTATTGACCGCTGGCATATTGCTGTTGGCGCAAACGATTGAGCTTTCGGCACAGCTCAGGTTCAGCTTGGTGTGGCTGTTTATTTTTATTTATTATATTATTGGTCAGATATTGTATGCTCGCTTGCCAATATTGAAATCTGCATCGACGGCACTTATTGGCACCGCCTTGGCTGCTGTGCCAATTGGCGGCTGGATTATGAATCTGTTTTTAGGTATCGACCTTGCATGGTGCTGGCTTATTGCCTCTGTAATTGGTGCTGTTTTGTGTGTTGATGCTACGGTGAGATTAAATAGTCGACCTCTTGCTTATGTATCGCTACTATCGATGTTTACGATGACGACTAGTTTGCCGGCTGTTGTGCATGCGCAGCTGGTCTGGTATTACGTTGTAATGCTGCTATTTGGATGTTTGATGACTGTGGCTGCATATTTTTCTAGTCGCTTTCCTCGTCAGTTTGTCGAACCGTTAAACGTTGTAAATCCGTTTATCGTGCCGATGACGATGTTTGTCGCGCTTAGCTCGTCGGCATATATGGGCACATTAGATATTAGCGTATTGTTATTTGCTAGCGTTGCATATTACTTTACGGTTGCTCTTGTTGAGAAGTCTAAAAAGATGCGTACTTATGAATTGACAACAGCTCGCTTATTACTAATGGCGATGGCTACTAGCTTCACAATGTATTTATCTGACGATAATCAGTTGGTCGTAAGTGCTATTCTAGGGTTAGCGGCACTTGGAAATATAATCTGGTCCGCTACATCAATGTACATTCAGAAACAGTACGATAGACATCATGAAATAGTATTATGGGCTAGTTTTGTTGTGTCATTAAGTGCTCTGTTTGGCGTGATCGGTTCTGGAGATTCGCTACGAATGATGGTTGCCTTTACCTTTATTAGTGTTATTTCAGCGATTAGTCTTGCAATCCTTTTTTTGTTACGTCGTGTCCGCTTCGGTGTTATGGTTGTGATATCTGGGATTCTATTGGTGCCGATTGGTATAACACTATTCAATATCGATATAGCTATAGCACCACGCGTACAGTATCTAATTTTTCTATTCATGACGCCACTGCCAGTTATTTGCCGATTGCTAATTTTGAAGCGTCCGAATATTAGTAAAAGTCAGGCTGCTTTAGTGTATGGCGCTGCGTCAACTTGGCTATTAATGGCAATGTCTACTTCAGCGATGATAGCCACTTATGCGACAGAGGAATCCCTGATATGCCTATCGGGCGCGATAGCTATCGGCGCTGGTATTATGAGTGTGGCTGTATGGCGCGAAAAAGTTTATGAGTTTGTAGTTGGAGTCCATACCTCTTTAATGTTGTCAGTATTTTTGCTAGCTTTAGGTTTTGCTGTGTCTAGTGAAAACGTCTCTATTTTAATGGCGTGGATAAATGTGTCGTCGCTATTAATAGTAGAATGGCTTTATCATCGTCACAGCAATGCAGCTGTCAAAAGTCGTGAGTTATTATTGCATTCTATCGTTGGTGTGGCTGTGCTTATTGTATTGTCGTCAATTCATCCGATAGTTTGGTTGCCGCTAGCGGTGTCACTATACTATGCGTTTTACCGATGTCGTAGAGAGGTTTATTTGGGTGGTGCATATTTTACGACAATCATCTTTGTTTTATTATCCCTGCATTGGTTGAATATACCGTTTAATGACAATCTTGCAATTGCTGCATGGGTGAGTCTAGTTGGTTTTGGGTCTTTGTACTGGCTGTTGCGAATGAATAGGCAATCGTCAATTATTAGTGATATGACGCTGTGTGCTGCTACAGTTCCAGCGATAGTGCTTCCGGCAATTAATCTACTGGCGATATATGATTTGTCGTTCAAGGTATTGGGATGGCTAGCAGCTGTAGCGGCTCTTTATATGGCGGTACTTGCTAAACGAGATTGGCGAATAATGACAATAGCTGCGCACCCGAGTCTAGTGTTGTTGCTTTACCTTATAGCTCAATGGTTTGCTATTCCACTCGAATTCATGTCAGTCGTTGCCCTGATTGTTTTTGCGGTATTTTACGGTCTGGCTATTGCTGCGCGAATCAGAAAGATGTCGAGTCGTTGGTATTACTCTTCGTTCTATAGCGCCATCGGCTGGTCGGTAGTCTTATTGTCTATTGCTACATCAGTTAGCGCTACTGTGGCGTCAGTGATTCTGGCGGCGCTAGTGTGGATAATTAATGGTATCGCCTTGATGTTCGAAGGTATTCCTAAAAAGAATATTTTATATTTTGATTCAGGTGTGATCCTGATTTTGTGTGGCGTTTTATTTACTATTAAAAACCTAGCCTTACCCGTTCACGCTATCACAATACCATATTTGTGGTCAGCGGCAATTATTTCGGGAGCGGTGATGTCGTGGCGTTGGTTGGGGTATATTCATAAGTCTACGATAGCACACCTAGTACTGGCTCTCTCTGTACTTAGTCTGCCAACCCTCATCCTGGCGTTAGCAGGAGACGGCGTTATGGAAATATTATTCCTAATAGAGCATTCATTGATAGTCGTCGTGGGGCTGGTGCTTAACAAACGACTGATTACGACCTGGGGTGCCGTATGTGTGACATTAGCTTTGATATATCTATTGTCAGGGTACACTTATGTATTAGCTATTTTGGCTGGTATATCTATCATTGTAGCGGTAATAATTGTGGTAGCGAGAGCTCAAAGAAGCAAAAGGCAAGATATTGCAAAAAGATAGTTTTTATGCCATAATAT
>CALHZJ010000085.1 GCA_938041005.1 uncultured Candidatus Saccharibacteria bacterium
AGATAACCATCGACGCGACTCATAACGGATTTACGCGAAGCTTCGTCCTGCTCAAAATTGGTCATAATCAGAATCTTACTATTCGGAACCAAATCAACATTGTTATTTCTCAGCGCGTCTAAAATCTGGTCGCCGCGTTGCTCTGGTAGCATCAAATCTAAGATTATCAAGTCAAAGTTCTGGTTGCGCGCCGCCACTAGCCCGTCATTCCCGTCGACCACCCACGTCACGTCATACCCCGCTTTTTGTAGACTCCTGACGTACATTTCGCCAATAAATCGGTCATCTTCCACGCATAAAATTGTCTTTATCATAATTCCTCCTAGCCCTTATACATAGCGTGATTTTTTATCCAGCCGCCGCCCTTTCGTATCAATTGATTATTCAACTGCCCGTCTTCTAGCAATTTATCTTTAACTGTAGCATAAATTGGCAAAGTGAACGAGAAGACCGAGCCTTCGTTTTCGCGGGATCGAGCGATTATCGAGCCGCCGTGAGATTCGACAAAGGCTTTGCAAATATAAAGCCCAATTCCCGTCCCGGCTACGGCCTCGCGTGATCGGTGCGATCGATAGAACTTGTGGAACAAATTGTCCACGACATTCGCCGGCATGCCAATTCCGTTATCGGCAACAGACACTTCCACGAAGTCGCCTTTTTTCTCCGCGGAAACGGTTACGGACCCGCCCTCAAAACTGTATTTAATGGCGTTGTCAATTAGATTACCAATCACTTCCCCGATACTTCCGTGATCGGCGGCTACGGTTGGGAGATCGTCTGGAATATTGACGCTGAGCATTCTGTGTTGAGTCGAGGCGCGAAGTTGCATATCATCGGCGATCGAGGCGTAAATATTAGCGACAGTGTCTTCCAGCAGATAGACCTTCAAGTGGTGTTTATCATATCTGGCAACGTTAAGGATATTATCAATGTAGCTGGACAGGCGATTGGACGAAACAACCAGCCTATCAAGAAGTTGCCTTTCATCGCCCTGCAAGCGTCCAGCAAACTCTTCGTTGATAATGTCCAGATATCCACGAATAACTGTAATCGGTCCGCGAAGTTCGTGGGCGGCAAATGAGATGAAATTGAGGTCCTCTTCTTCTGGCAAATATCCTTCAGACTTGTCGATGAGAAAAATGGCAGTTTCGGCGGCGGCGCCTTTCTCAAATGAAGCCACAATGTCGAATATTCGTGTTTTTTGGATGATGTTAGGGTTGGTGCTAATGCGCTGCCAACGGTGCTCGGCTTTAATTTTCTCATTGGAGATTTCGTGAAGCCAATCGGAAATGCTTGGTTCGTTTAGAAAATCAAGCGCCAGAAAATCCTCACCTTTTGCGTTCCTGGAAATCGGGGCGGCGGAATTGGCGAAGATAATCTTCTGATTGGAATTAAGAATTACTACGCCAGTGCTGGCTTGATTCAGGGCTTGAGTGAGCGGGATTTTTGGCTTGTCGTTGTCACTAGCTGGTTTTTGCTCTGGCTGATAATCGCCATAAATTGCCTGAAGCGCCGTCTTAAATCCAGTTTTTTCGTAGCGTTTATCGTTGGGATTTGGCGGAGTGTCGGTGGTTAGTTCGCCAATTTTATGAGAAAGTGCCGCCAGAATTTTATTAAGCGGCGCAGCGATGATTTTAACGATAGAAATTGAAAATAGGATTTGCAAGATGGCGGTAATTAAAATGATAATCCAAAAATTTATCTGGAATATAGAAATTGCCGTGAAGTGGAGTGCGATTCCCAGTCCTAATATGATGCAGGCGCTCGCTGATAATAGGACTAATATGACTTTTCGGTAATAATATTGTTTGTACTCGCGTAGGGTTTTAGATGCCGGATCTATTGCCATGAAACACTTCCCCTTCCTGGCGTGAAGGCTGCAATCCATGTTTGTCCGCGATTTAAGGCGACGTCTTTTCCGGATTCGTCTGTCAATTTAAGTGGCGAATTTATGTCCGCTTTTGACCAAGTGGCAGTGGCGACTGTGCCGTTTTGGAAAATGTAAGCTTTGCCGGATCCTGTCGTTTTGATGTCTTCGTAGCCATCGTAATTTTGAGCCCGAGCTTCAACGCCAACTTCCATAGCTATGACAGTGTTTGGAGCAATTTGCCCATCTTCCCTGTCGGTATGTGGCGCGCCAGCCATGCTCCTAAGGTAAGAATTTGACGCCTTGTCGTAAGTGTATGAGGTGTTGTAGAGTGAGCCGCTGAGGTTTATGTTTACAGATGTGGCGTTTGGCGATTCGACAGGCTTGCCGTCTGCTCGCGCGAAGCTGGTGAATTCGGAATTGTTATAGCCTTTTGCGCTGTTCAATTGGTCAAGTTTTTCTCCTGAAGTATAGACGTTGTGCGGCGCGTAGCGGTCGCGAGATCGCCAATACGATCCGTCGTTAAAGAACTGGTCGATGTCGCGATAATTGCCGTTTCTGACTTGAGATAAAGCGTTGGGGCTTCCGCCAACGTGTGCGATTGATGCTTGATACGGCGCCGCCCAGCTCAAATAGTATAATCTTAAGCTTCGCACTGGACCAATTAGCGCCGGCTTTTCTCCCTGGTACAGAGCCAAAAACCTAGTAATTCCGCCTTCCGCCACAGCTTCGTAAACCATGCCAGCTTTCTTCAGTCCTGACTGCGGTCTGGCGGCTGGACTGTTCTCAATCATCACGCCAGTTACAGGCAACTTTGCGGCGGCTTCGTTCGCGATTTCCATTCCGGTCAATGGCGAATAAAACTTCTTCGGAGCGGGTTTTTTAGTCGGCAATTTCAGTTCCGCGCTAGCAGTCTGCTCGTATTTTATGGAGTGAATTGCAATTATGAAAACTCCAGCAATAACCATCGCGCTCACCACGAGTACGATTGCCAGAATATGCTTTTTTACCCATTCTTTGAACGACTCCCAGCGAGCGTTCTTTTTTTGTCCTGATTTATCTATTTTTTCAACATTCATGCTTATGCTTAGTATAGCATTTTCGGCGCACGAATAAACTATTTTTGTAGATAATTATCGATTCTTTTTAGAGTTTTTTCCTTGCCAATTAGCGCCAGCGTGTCGTTAAGTTGCGGACTAAACGGCGCCCACGTTGTCACAATTCTCACCAGACTAAACAGAATCCCCGGCTTCTGCCCCGTCGTTTCCAGTAGTTGATTAAGGCAATTCTGAATTGTTTCTGGCGTCCAATCTGTAATTTTCTCGAATTCTTGGCGAGCAATTGACAATAAATCTCGTCGTTCGTCGTCGGTCAATTTGCGAAGTTGCTTATTTCCGTCAATTAATTCCGTGTCAATTTCAGGCTCAACAAAGAAGTAGCTTGTTAATTTTGGCAAATCTTGCAATGTCTTCAAGCGATCTTGCGCCAATTCCAGAACGCGCTTTTTATATGATTCATCAGCGTTTTTGGCTTCTTCGCCCCAGAATGATTGACAGCGAGAATAAAGATCGTCCAAGCTAAGCGAGCGAATCCATTGGCCGTTAAGCCAAATGAGTCGTTGTTCGTCAAATCGCGCGCCAGATTTTTGAACGCGATCAAGCGAGAACTTTTCAATCAGTTCGGCTTTACTGAAAATTTCCTGCTCCGTGCCGTCGTTCCACCCAAGTTGCGCTAAGAAATTAAGCATCGCTTCTGGCAAAATTCCCTCTGATCGATATTCGGTTACGCTTTTAGCACCGTCCCGCTTGCCAAGTTTTTTATTTCCCGATGGCGCCATAATGTGTGGCACGTGCGCCAGAATTGGTGGCGTAATTTTAAGCGCTTCGTAAAGCGACAGGTATTTAGGCGTGCTGGCAATATATTCCGAGCCGCGAATCACGTGTGTGACTTGCATCTCAAAATCGTCAATGATGTGCGCAAAATTGTAAGTTGGTAGACCGTCTGCTTTGATCAGAATGAAGTCGTCCAAAGCTTCTGGGCCAGCTGATAATTCGCCCATAACGGCGTCTGTCCAAGAATACCGCTTAATTTCCGGAACTTTGAAGCGCAGCGGCATTCCAAGTCGCCACTCTGGCGGATTTTCTGGACGATGGTCGCGATATAAAAATGCGCGCTTTTCAGCCTTGGCTTTGTCGCGGAAAATTTGCACTTCTTCAGGTGTGTACGGATCGGCGTAAGCCAGCCCTTCGCTAATCATTTTCTTTGCCCACTTTATGTAAATATCACGGCGATCTGTTTGGTGATATGGGCCAAAATTGCCAGACTCTTCTTTTGGATTGTTAAGAGTTGGTCCCTCGTCCCAATTTAGTCCTAGCCAATTTAAGGTTTCCAAAATCATTTCTTCCGCGCCTTCAACGAACCGAGCTTGGTCCGTATCTTCAATGCGTAAGATGAAATCTCCCTGATGCGCTCTGGCAACAAGGTATGTGTACAGCGCGGTGCGAACGTTGCCTAAGTGAATATAGCCAGTCGGACTTGGCGCAAAACGAGTTCTAATAGTCATGAGTAAATTATAGCACGTTATCTGATGAGTTACAGACTAGTGGCAATTTTTTCAATTTGGCTGCTTGAGAGGTTTGCGTCGCCGCTGATTTGATATAAAATCCCGCCGTTCACCCAAGCCGCTTCTTTTCCGCCGCTGTAAATTGTCAATCCGTCGATCATCGTGGTGTTCGGATTCTTGTGCTTTTCAGAGAAGAATTCTTTCACTGCTGACGAATTCCAGCCGCTTTTTTGCTGGGTTATGGTGTACCCTGAGCTTCCGTCGGCGTAGGCGTATTTCATAGAGACCTCGCCTGATTTGAATTTGATAGGTCCGTTCAGTGCGTAGCCGTCTGGCTTGTAGCCTGGATATTTGGCGTCAATTCCTGATTGAACGGCTGCCATTTTTATAGAGATATTTGGCATGCTCAAGTATGTTAAATAGCCACCTAGTAGCATCACCGCAAATCCAACAGAAAACGTATTCAACCAGCGTAATGTGCCGCCCTTTTTCTGACGTCGACGTGCTTTTTTGTTACTAATAATCTCATTCGACAAAGCTTTTTCGATTGCTTCGTTTTTCAATTGATGAGCGGTTTTTGCGACTGGCTTTTCTATTTTTTGCGGAGCGACGGCGACAAGCGGATTGTTATTCATAGTCAGAGGCTGGCGTTCTTTTCGCAATTTAGTGTTAACGCTAAGAGGTCTTTGTTGAGCGCGACGAGTAACGGGGTGAGCTTCGGCTGGGCGGTTAATAGCAATTTTCTGAGGAGCTGGCTTGCTGACAATTGGCGTAGAAAACTTCTTCACGGCGACATGTTGTTTCACGTCGACGCGAGCTTTCTGGGGTTTGGCAGCCAATGGCGTACGCTGCGGCATTTTAACGTGCCGACGATTCAATGTGCTGGATTTCTGAACGTGTGCGGCGTGAATATTTGATACAGATGTACCACGCTTACTGATTGATTGTTCTTTTTCTATTTCAGATTTTTCAATCTTAATATCATCCATCACCATTCCGGTAATAGTATTGTAAGCTCGTCCATTGATAACCACGTAGTTTTTACTTGCCATTAATCCCCCTAATGTTTATTCCTATATATTATAGTACAAATCGCCTAAGGTTTTTTCAAGTGTAAAAATATGTTATAATTTCCGTAATTATGTACCAGAAAAAGAATCGCACTAAAGAGCTCGCACGGCGGACCTTTGTGTACACGCTGATGACATTATCACTTATAATTCTTCTTACGTTTTTGACGTTTAGAATGCTCGGCTATACGTTTGATCCAAATACGAAAGAATTGCAACAGACTGGACTTGTCCAATATGAATCACATCCTGGCGGGGCGCTGGTTTATGTTGACGATATGGAGCTGCGCCGCACTCCGACGAAAAGCACCGTTCTTCCTGGTAAACACACTTTTTCGATGAAATTGGATAAATACGAACCGTGGCAAAAAACGTTGAATATTAAATCTGATACCGTTACGAATTTGAATTACGCCAGACTGATCCCGACAAAACGCGAAACCACCGAAGTAAAAACGTTCGACTCATTACAATCTGTTTCTCTGTCGCCAGCTGGTAATTTCTTAATGGGATTTGGCGTTAAGGATAAAACTCCGATTCTGACAATTGGTGACATTCGCGACACGAACAAAGATAAGGAAAAGTTCACGGAGCATACGTTAAGCACGAGCGTTTTGGCTGGCTATTCCCTGTCTTCTGACAATCATACGTTTACCGTGTCGGAGTGGGACCGCGATTCTCGTTACGCGCTAGTGAAGCATTCGTATCCAGCGGAAAATAACACTACTGGCGTGCAGTGGTTGGTTTTTGATAGAGAAAATCCAGAGAAAATTACCGACGTAACGGCTATGACTGGTTTTGCAATTAAGCAAATCAGCTTTGCGGGGACTGGCGCACACACGGTTTACGTTTTGCAGGAAACTGGCGAATTGAGGCGAGTTGACCTTGATAGCTCGACAATTTCCAGCCCAATTTTGACTGGCGTCGAATCTTTCAAGCTTTACGGCGATGATCGTTTGTCTTACGTGGCTGTTGTTGACGGTAAAAAAGTGGCAGGAATTTGGAAACGAGATTGGAAAGAACCATTTGTGATTGGCACTTTTGCTACTGATTCTACTCCAGTAATTCGAATTTCTCGTTATTTTAATAAAGACACCGTGGTCTTGGCTGATGGCAAAAATATGACAATTTATAGAGGCGACATTTCGGATTCTAAGGACCGCCAAAAAGAGTTCTTAAAAACGGCAAAGACCATTAAAACTGACAATGCGACTGCGAACGTGATGATGGACAATGCTGGGCGATTTATCGTGGCGCAAAACGGCGCGGTACTGCAGACTTACGATTTGGAACGTAAAGAATTGTCTAGCGTGTTTAACATTGGCGTGGCGCAGGAAGTGAAGTGGCTTGACAATTTCTATATCCGTAGCGTTTCTGCGGCAGGAAAAATGGAGATTCGCGAGTTTGACGGCACGAACGCTCATACGTTGATAAGCGTTAAACCTGGTTTGGACTATGTTTTGTCCTCGAACCAGCGATACGTTTACGGATTGACGACCAACGCTTCTGGAAAAATTGTCCTGAGTAAAATGAATATGGACAATGGTTCGATTGGGCTGTTCAATTAATAGATAATTTATCGACCGCCGAATAATTTCTCAAGCAAAGTCGGCTCGGGCTTTCCTGGGATATTTGATTTGTTGTTTTGCTGCTGATTTGAGCTGGATTCTGATGTCGCAGTAGCTTTGCTTGGGTCTGGGCTGATTTGTTCCGCAAAGATAAGAAGTCGCTTTTCTGCGGTTCCTAAAGGTACGCAGCTTACAAGTGTTAGCATTGGCTTATCTGTATTAATCTGAACTTTTGAAACTTCGGTTGGCATAACAACTTCTGTTGAAGTTATCTTATAAGTGTAGCGTTTCCCGTTGTAATTCATGTAAATAATGTCGCCCTTGACCAACTTTTCATTCTGAGCAAAGACGAATTTATAATCGCCACCAGCAAAAGCGTCGTTACTGGAGTGTGCGGCAAATACGGCATTTCCGACTTCGCCTGGCACGGCGCTGGCGCCAGGAATTGAAAAGTGAGCCACTCCCTTCTCCATGGCTTTTGATTGCGATTTCGTGTCACTAGCGGCGCCGTAAACAACTGGCGCGTCAACGTTAATCTTTGGGATGATAATCCTAGGTTCTGGTCCGACAGTTACGTCAGTGGAGGCGTCAACGATGATGTTTTGCGGGTTAATTGCGCCAGGTGTTGTATAGGCTGCGACCGCGCCGAAAATAATGCGATTATACTGCAAAAACATGAAGACTAATAGCACCGATAATCCAGCAATCGCCGGAACAAAATGCCGGGATTTTTTCACTTTATTTGCGGAGTCGCGAACCTTTTGCTGAATTTGACTACGGAGTTCTTTTATGGCTGCTTTTTGTGGGTCCAGTGGTTCGTCTTCGCTGATTACTGGCGTGATATTATGATTTTCCTTCGTCAATCGAGAAATCTCACGGTTTTTTGCCGCAATGTCGCCAGCATAGTAACGCTCGTAATACATCTGATAATATTTCTGCCAAGCACTGTGGTATTGCTTCCACTGGTCGGCTGAAACTTGAGTGTGGACGGCTGAATTTTGAGTTTGAGTGGTTTGGTTTGCGGGTGTGGAATTGCTTTGTGGCTTTGGCTGAATCTGGGTTTGGGCAATTGGCGCCGTCCGCATAGCGTGACTAACGGTGTCTTTTTTCGGCTCTGGTTGTGGTGTTGTTGAAGCTTGCTGAGATTTGGAGATTTGCACCTTGGGCTGTTCTGGTCGGACTTCGGGTTTTGGTTGTAATTGAGCGGAAAATGGTTGCGGCTGAGGTTTTTCTGGCGCGGAATTCTGTTCTTCTGATCTGGAATAAATAGCGTCAAGCTGCCCACGAATAACATCAGCAGCGGCATTTCGTGAGGCTGCTGAGTCGCGAGTTGGCGGCGTGAGAGATCGGCGCTGATCTGATACCGGCATGCCCACTCGACCGTTTGATTGATCATCCGTCGGATACATAACTTCTTTTATTATACGTCAAATTGATATCAAATAAAAGTCGTGCTTGTGAGAAATTGTTAGTTGTGCTACAATCATACGGTAGCTTGGAGCGTTCTCTTGTGCCGCGGTGGCGGAATTGGTAGACGCGCTAGACTCAAAATCTGGTGAGCAATAGCTCGTGCCGGTTCAAGTCCGGCCCGCGGTACCAGAGGCAGCTTCAGGTGATAATCGTCCATTTTGGGCGATTTTTTATACAAAGAAAACAGCCCGCGCAGAAAGGCGCTACGCCGAGGCTTTACGCCTTCCAGGCGAGCTGTCTTCTGGCGGGCTTTATTAGGCCGCCCAGCAATTGTCATTGCAATTGCGACAGTGGTTGACTATCGCGGTTAGTGCACCGCAAGCTAGCAACATTCCGATCAATATGCCGCACTTAACTGCGGTCATCACGGGAATCAATCCCGTGAAAGCCGCAAACAGAGTACACGGCGTTACAGCAATCACAACTGCAATTACTGTAACGACACTCAAGGGAATGATTAAGGAGAGTATTTCTCCTGTGCCGATAATAATGCGACGCATTACTTTCACCTCCTTTCGAGAAGTGCTCTTACGATCGCGACCAAGGGCTTGATAAGTCGCGAAAGCTTGGTAGTATAATACAACTAATTGTACGTAATGTCAAGCGGATATTTATGTGAGGCTACATTTTGCAGATAGCGGTACTGATTGCCGCTAGCGGCGCTTTCGGCGACCAAATCAAGTAGCTTGCGGCGCGGGCGCCGACGGTTCCCCGCCAAATTGCCATTGGTGCGTCCCATTTTTGGGTGACGACTTCTCCGCTGTGGGCGATTATTAAATTGTCGGCATGAAAAACGCAAATTGTTACGGGATATGTGATGGTGAATTTGTGAAGCGCTTCGACAAGTTGCGACAATTGAATGCTGAACGTAATCATTTTTGGATAAAAAATTGCGCGGAATATTTTCTGAACTTGCGCCAGACTTGCTACGAAAACCACGTGCGGATTGTCCAAAATTTCCTGAAAACTATTTTGCACGAGGTCAATCGCATCTCGCGTCAGCA
>CALHZJ010000086.1 GCA_938041005.1 uncultured Candidatus Saccharibacteria bacterium
GGCTCTTGCGGTACGTAAGCGATTTTGGCGCGTAGGCTTGCTTGGGTGACTTCGGAAATATCTTGTCCGTCGATGGTAATTTTTCCCGAGTCAATGTCAGCAAAGCGTAATAGCAATTTAGTGAGCGTCGTTTTTCCAGAACCGCTCGCTCCGACCAAACCTATTTTTTCGCCCGGTTTAATATCCAGAGAAAAGTCGTGGAATAGGGTGTCGCCTTGACCCTCGTCGTGCGTGAAAGTTATTTTATCCATAGAAATTTCGCCGTTTGTAACTTTTAGCTTTGAATCGCTTTTATCAATCAATGTCGTTGGCGTTTGTAAGATTTCTACCATGTCATTTGCGTTACCAATAATTCGGTTATAATTGCGCATGATTCCGTTCATGTTCCACAATTCATGTGCGACACTTCCAGTGTAGGTGATAATAAGATAAACGGACGCCACGGACACCAAATCATTCTGGGCTGCGTACACTGCGAAGGCGATTGCTCCAATTTTAATAACCATGTTGATTGACGAATACACGGTGCTGACTTTTAAGAATCCGCGCATTACGTCGAGGCTTGAATTTCGCCAAGAATTGACGGTTTTTGTGAAAAATTTCTGTTCCGTAGCTTCGGCGCCAGATGACTTGACCGCTAGAACGTTCGAGATTACGTCGGCTAATTGCCCGTTCAATTTATTGCTGGCTTTGGCTTCTTTTTTTGTCAATTTCGCCATTGGTTTGGACCCGTAATAAACGACGATGCTGAAAACAATTGAGAAGATGAGTAAGAATAACGCGTATTGCCAGAGAAGGGTTGACAGGATAATTATTGAACCGACCAGTGAAACAACTAGTGGCAAAACTGACCAAATTATCGTGTCCCAAAAACTTTCTACCGCGCCGACTAATTTATTTGTTTGGCTAACGAGCGACCCGCCGAATTTATTTGAATGGAAGAATAATGTTTGGTTGGTCAGTTTGCTAAAGCACCGAGCATATAAATCTCGCTGCATGGCGGTTTCGAATGTCCAGGCGAGATATAAAACTAATCGCCAGCCGATGACGCTAGACCATAATCCACTGACGCTGTATAAAGCAATTAGTGTCCATAGATTTTTTGCGTCGTGCAGCTGATTGTGTTGGATAATACTAAGAAGCTGAGCAATTATGAGCGGGCCGACAAAAATGGTAACCACGAGAGTCAGCATTGCAAAAAATATTGCCAAGTTTCGGCGGTGTTTGTACGGCTCTGACGTCTTCCAAAATAGACGAAATATTTCTTTGCTGTTTGGTTTGTTTTTCAAATCAATTCCTTTCGATAATAAATTAATATTTATAAGCTGCACAGAAAACTGAGCGTTCTTAATTATTCAAAAATGTATATTAGAGGAACTCGCCAGCGGGAGTTCATAGACTTTGATTATTATAAGGGAATATATAGATATAAGTCAATTTGTGGAGCAAAAGCCTTGTTTATTTATTGTAAATACTTTACAATAGGAATATGACGCAAATTGTTAGGCGATCAACGAAACACACGAATGATGTGATGGCGATTTTAAAGGGCAAACATCACGCGACGAATGCGGAAATTGCTCAGGAATTGCGGAACATTCATCCTGAAGTCAGCGACACGACGGTGCATCGAATAACTCAACGCCTGTGTAGCGACGGGATGATTGGTTTGGCGCCATCGACTAAAAAGGGTTGCTTGCGATATGATATTCGTAAGGACGATCACGATCATTTTGTGTGTAGCGACTGCGATGGCTTGATGGATATTAAAATTGCCGATGAGATGAGAAAACAGATTGCGCATGAAATTATCGATTGTTATATTGACGGCCCGTTAGTTGTGACGGGAGTTTGTAAAAAATGCCAGAAAAGGAGGAAATAATGGCTTTATATGAAATTACAACAAAGCAAGAATTCGAAGATAAGGTGCTAAAAAGCGACGGTCCTGTACTAGTTGATTTTTGGGCGCCGTGGTGTCCGCCATGTCGCGCAATGGCTCCGCTTTTGCATCAAATTGCTGAAGAAACAGAGTTTGATATTGTTAAGGTTGACACTGAAGCAAGCCAGGAAAATGCGCAATTAGCTATGGAATATCGTGTGCAGGGAATTCCAAATATGAAGATTTTTGTTGGCGGCGAGGAAGTTGTTGAAATGATCGGCATGAAGCCAAAGCAGACGTTGATTGACGCTCTGGAAAAAGCTGCGAAATAAAAAAATAGAAGGGGAATTTATGAAGGGTTTTAGTGGAAATATCGAAAAACTTACGTTAGAAAATGATAGTTTTCGTCAGGTTTTATATACTGCGAAGCATTGCCAATTGGTATTGATGAGCTTGCCTGTTGGTGGGGAAATTGGTTCGGAGGTTCATGAGGAGAATGATCAATTTTTCCGATTTGAGTCTGGCGAAGGTAAGGTTTTGATTGATGGTAATGAATACGTTGTTTCTGACGGTAGTGCGATTATTGTGCCGGCGGGAGCTGAGCATAATGTGATAAATGTCGGCGAGGAGCCACTTAAGCTTTATACTATTTATAGTCCAGCGCATCATAAAGATGGAATTGTTCGGGCGACTCGCGAAGAAGCGGAAGCTAACGAAGAAGATTTTGACGGCGTAACTACCGAATAAACTGTCGCCAAAGGAGAAAGTTTCTACTAATTATGTCTCACAAAGGATCGATAGCTGGCGAGATGTTCAGCTCATTCGTGCGGGCGATTTTTCGTGGAATTGCATGTGTCGTATCGCTAATTTTTAGGATTGCACCACAGGAGGATCGCGTGCGGGTGATTGTTTATCGTGATGATGGTAAGATTTTGTTAGTTAGGGGTCGTTTTAGTCGCCAAAAGTGGGCTCTACCGGGAGGCGGGGTGAAGCATAATGAGAGTTATGAACAGGCTGCCGTTAGAGAAACCTTGGAAGAAGTTGGATTAAGGGTGCATAATCTGCGATATCTCGGAAAAGCTAATTCTCATGAATCATATGCCAAATTTTCAGTTCGAGTTTTTGCGGCGCACGCGTCTGATTATGACATAAAATGCAACTTTGAAATAATGGAAGCCCGGTGGCTTAATATGAATTATCTTCCTGAAGAATACACTTTACTAACTAACGCTTTATGACATAATTGTAGTATGGAGAATATATTTGATATTATTGAGAAAAGTAACCTCCATGATCAACTAAATGACTTGGGTGGGCAATATGTTATCGTTGGCGGGTTGGGCTTACACGCAGTAACTAATGCTGAAGAAATCAATTGGGGCGAGCGAGTGGTGACAGTAGGTAGCGATACTGATTTTCCACGACTCCGTGAAAATGGTACTATCCGCGACCTAGATACGTTAGTGTGTAGTGTTGATGCTGAGGTTGTAGATGAATATAAGAAGACTATAGTCAGGACTATTGGTAATGAAGTGGTTGCATCAGTGTTTGGACTACATCAATATGAGAAAAATAGGCGTGGGTTGCTTGATTTTACGGGTAGTCGCTATTCTGATGACGAAGGCAACTTGTTCTGGCGATTGAGCGGTATAGAGACACAGCTACCAATAGAATCTATTGACCCGTGGCGAGTTAAGCGTGATGGCGAAGTTATTTGTAATATTCTAAATCCAGTGGCACAATTAGGTGCATATATGAATCGGTCAATTACCGGTATTAGACCTAAGGATGAGGAAAAAGTTGCCCGTTTACGCCAAGTAATTACGCCGCACGATAAAATTGGAGACATTTCCAGTGATTATCTTGATCAATATTGTGCATTTTCGGAGCAATACATTAAGGTTGCCAGTAAGCGTTCAAAAATAGGGTTAATCGCCTTAAAGTCGTATGTTTTATCTGCTCTTGAGCGCAATGATACTTTAGTGGGGCTGGCTCAAGGAAAAATGGACGGTATTTTGAGTGTATTTACCGGTAAGCGATGATCATATAATATGATCAGATAGTATCCGATCCGGCTAACGCTGATTTTACAGAAAAAGGATGGTTGCCTGTATATTCCGCTTCACCAAATTCAAAAATTGTGTTAGTTGGGCAAGCTCCGGGGCGAATTGCTCAACAAACGTTGAAACCTTGGAACGATGCAAGTGGATGTTTACTCCGTCAGTGGTTGGACGTAGCAGACGAGCAATTTTATGACCCCGATCTTTTTGCGCTGATGCCGATGGATTTTTATTATCCAGGTAAGGGTACGCATGGTGATTTGCCGCCGCGTCTGGACTTTGCTGGAAATGGCATCCGCGTTTGTTGGCTCAAATGCCGAATGTGCGATTGACTATATTGGTCGGGTCTTATGCTCAGAAATACTATTTAAACCATCGCGCTGAACGTAACTTAACGGCAACCGTATCTAATTTCGATGCATATTTACCAGATTATTTTCCGTTGGTTCATCCATCGCCACTTAACATTGGTTGGCGTAAGCGTAATCCGTGGTTTGAAATAGATGTTGTGCTGGTTTTGCAGTCTATAGTTAGGGAATCGTTGTTGTAATAACAATAATTTAATAGGGATTATCTTCCTAAAGAATATTACGCTCTGTATACTAACAAGTGCCAGTAGGCGACTCCGCTTTATGTATAATATGAGTATGAACGATCGACAAATTTCCCAGCTTGAAATAGTAAAGACTAAAGTTCGTCGGTTGCTGGGCGGTGACAATTCGGGGCATGCCGATGATCATGTCGAGCGAGTGGCGTTGTTGGCGGAGCGTTTTGCTAACGAATGCAGCGAATCAGTGAACTTACAAGAAGTGCTATTGACGGCTTGGCCGCATGATGTTGATGATTATAAATTAGTCGGTAAAACGCAGGCGGAAAAATTGACGAACGCGGTAAATATTATGGCGCAGGCAGAGGTGGATGATGGTTTAAGTCAGGCTGTGTTGGAGAATATTACGGCGATTGGTTATAGTAAACGGCTGAACGGCAGACAACCGCAGCGGCTGGCGGGGAAATTGGCGTCTGACGCTGATATGTGTGATGCTATTGGTGCGGTCGGCATTGAGCGGGCGTTGGCTTATGCTTGTCATCACGGCAGTCGGATTTTTGATCCTAGAGTCTGGCCGAATGTCAATCTGGCGGCACACGAATATAACACTGATGGCAATACGCACGATACCGACGGATTCATTAATCACTTCTTTGAGAAGCTGTTGAAATTGAAAGGTTTGATGTTGACTGAACCAGGACGAATAGAAGCGGAAAATCGTCAGCAAATTATGGTTGATTTTCTTCGCGCCTATTTTCACGAAAAGAATGCACCCGAGTGGAGTGAGTTTTTGGAGGAATATTTACATAGCGTCGAATAAGTATTGAAGAATGGTTAGCTTTCGCTTTTTATTGACCTGATCAGCGCTTTGTAGTTATATGAAATTATGACAAAGTATAAAATTGAACGAATTTATGAGCCGACCGCGTCAGACGATAGTTATCGTGTGCTGGTTGATCGATTGTGGCCGCGCGGGATTAGTAAAGAACGAGCTGCATTGGACGAGTGGAATAAAGAGATTGCCCCGACCGATGAATTACGCAAATGGTTTAATCACGATCCAGAAAAATTCCCGGAATTTTCTCGCCGTTATATGAAGGAGCTAGATAATAATCCTGCGGCTGCCGAGGTGAAGAATAATTGGAATAAACAATCTGCAGTTACACTGTTATATGGCGCCAAAGATACGGAACATAATCAGGCGATAGTTCTCAAAAAGTGGTTGGAAGATTAGTCAATCGCTAGGAGAATACTTGCATAATTGGCGTATTTAGATTGTAATATATTTAATGAATCAAGCACTGCAAGCCAAGCTGAAAACTTTGCCGCGAACGCCCGGCGTTTATTTTCATAAGTCGGCGAGCGGCGAGGTAATTTATGTTGGCAAGGCGGCGGTTCTTAAAAATCGCGTACGTCAGTATTTTCAAGATTCGCGCGGGCGAGACAATAAAACTATGGCGCTGGTGGCGGAGATTTTTGATACTGATTGGATTGAAACTGAGAGTGAGGTTGATGCGCTGTTTTTGGAAAGCGAGATGATCAAGCGATATATGCCGCGATACAATGTTCTGTTGCGCGACGATAAATCTCAGATGTATGTTCGGATTGATATGAAAAGCGATTGGCCGACGGTCAGTTTTACGCGGAATCCTGCCGATGATGGCGCGGAATATTTTGGCCCTTTCTATAATGGTTTCGCTCTGAAAAAGGCATTGCGCTATTTGAGGCGAATTTTTCCATATCTCACTCACCAAAGACGCCCTGGGCAATCAAAGTTGGATGAAGATTTGGGCTTAAGTCCAAAAATAAGTGACGGCTCGGACGCGTATAAAGCTGGTTTGCGTAAATTGATAAGTTATATTAAGGGAAATCGCAAGGCTATTGCCGTGGAGCTAGAGCGTGATATGAAAACGGCTGCGGGACTTCACGATTTTGAGCGGGCGGCAAGTCTGAGGAATAAGTTGCGCGCCATGCAAGAGCTTCAGCGACGCGTTATGTTTGGTGACAAAGAATTTTTGGATATTTCAAAAGACAAGGCGCTGGCTGATTTAGCAAAACTACTTGGCTTGAGAAATATTCCAGTGCGAATTGAGGGTTATGATATTTCGCATATGAACGGACGTCAGGTTGTGGCGAGTATGGTGGTCTTTACGAATGGTGCGAGCGATCGTGCGGAATATCGCAAATTTAAGGTGAGCGAAAAAAATGACGATACTGGAAATATGTATGAGGTGATTTTTAGGCGGCTTGGCGAGCGAAATATCAAAAGTTGGGGCTGTCCGGATTTGTTGCTGATTGACGGCGGAAAGGGTCAACTTTCGGCGGCGATTAAGGCAAGGGATGAGCGCGGAATAAAATTGCCGATTATTAGCATCGCTAAGCGCGAGGAAGAAATTATTATTCATAAAACTGGCTCACAAATCGGCATGTCATATATTGAGGAGTTGCAAAAATCTATTCATCAGGATATCGCCATTCACGAAGATAATGATGTGTATGTGGTGAATTTGCATCCCGCTCAGCGCAACGCCGGATCTCATTCAAGGAATCTACGAGGCTCTGCTATTGATGACGATTCCAGCCGGGACGATTTTACAAAAAGTTCTATTGCGACAACGGACATTGTCAAACTTTTCCAGCGGATTCGTGACGAATCGCACCGATTTGCTGTGAGCTATCATACTGCGCTGAAGCGTCAAAATCAGACGAAAAACCAACTGGAAGAAATTCCGGGGATTGGCCCAAAGACGCGTGCGAAATTGTTGAGGAAATTTGGCAGTGTGAAAAAAATTATCGAGGCGGATTATGCGGAATTGCAGGCGGAAGTTGGTGCGAAAAAGGCAGATTTGATTAAACGTTTGTCTTAAGTTTGGGTGACCAATCGACAATAAAGCATAAATTATATATAATAAGACTAATGAAAAGACAATTTGCAACGTTTTTGATTCGGCTGATTCTTAATTCGGTGGGTATTTGGGTTGCGGTGCGGTTACTTGGAAACGAAACTCCGGGCGCAACTTCTGCGTGGACGTTTATGATGGCGGGGTTGATATTTTCGGTAGTGAATAGCGTGTTGAAGCCAATTGTTACAATTCTAGCCCTGCCAGCAATTCTATTGACATTAGGACTGTTTACTTTAATTGTAAATGGCTTTATGGTTTATATTTCATTAGCTTTAGCGCCAGGGATTTCTATGACTTTTGCGCATTCAATTATTGCCGGGATTATATTGAGTTTGGTAAACTATATTATAAGTAGCGCGCTGGTTTTGCAGCGGGAAGAAAAGGAGTAATATGTCAATTGATACAATTTTACCGTACGTGACGCTTGGATCTGCCGTACTGATGATTATCGCAATTTTGTTACAGCAACGAGGCGCAAGCTTGGGTGCAGGATTCGGTTCGTCTGGAGAATTATTCACTACTCGTCGCGGATTTGATAAAAACTTGTTTGACGTAACTATTGTTTTTGCGGTGATTTTTGTGCTATCGATTTTGGCAAGTATGATTTTGCCGGGATTGCAAAAATAGGAGAATAGATTTGAGCTCGGATAATTCGTCATGGAATCGTTTTGCGCGGCTAAAAGTTTCCAGTAAAGATGTCAACAAGCGTCTGCGTAAGATTGAAAAGGGAAGCTTGCGCCATGCGCATAAATTCGTGACATCCAGGTTAGACCGTTTGTCTAATGTGCGACGTCGGGTTTCTGTCTGGATTATCTTAGTATTGGTGATGATTGGCGCCAGTGCAGTACAGTGGCATATTTCTCGCAATTCTTTCACGACAATGGCGTACACTTCTGGCGGATCATATTCTGAGGGCGTGCTGGGTCCTTTGGAAAACCTAAATCCGATTTTCGCAAAAAC
This sequence comes from uncultured Candidatus Saccharibacteria bacterium, assembly GCA_938041005.1. Lineage (GTDB taxonomy): Bacteria > Patescibacteriota > Saccharimonadia > Saccharimonadales > Saccharimonadaceae > Nanosynbacter. The sequence continues at coordinate 8,350 of CALHZJ010000086.1, forward strand.
CAATGCTGAAAAATCCGCCGCAAAGTTGCTATTTTCAAGTTTGTATCGATATGACTCAACGGGCAATATAAAGGCTGACATGGCGGATAGTATCAGCGTGAACGATAAAGAAACTGAATACACGGTTAAGCTGAAGAAGGGCTTGAAGTGGTCAGACGGGCAAGATTTAACGGTGGACGATGTAATTTTTACGTTGAAGCTATTGGCGAATCCAGAAGTTGGAGCTGAAATATCAGGCTGGAAATCCATAAAATTCGAGAAAGTGTCTGACGATTCGGTGAAGTTTATTCTGCCGTCGTCATATTCGCCGTTTGTCCATGCTTTAACATTCCCGATTATCCCTAAACATATATTAAAAGACGTTAAGCCGTCGAATTTACGTGAACATGATTTTAATAAGTCGCCTATATCCAGCGGTCCATTCGCCTTTAGGTTGTTGCAGAATGTAACTAGTGATGGCAGTAAAAAAGTGCTATATTTGCAGTCGAATAGCAATTATTATGGTAGCACGCCTAAGTTAGAGCGATTTCAGTTGTACGCATATCCGACGCAGGATGATATTGCGAAAAGTTTGCGTACGCGAGAAATTACAGGAACTCCAGAATTGATTTATAACGATCAATCCGCCGAGGTGAAGTCTATGTATGCCGCAGAAGCGCATTCTTTGAATAACGGAGTTTACGCGCTGTTTAATAATAACAGTCAGTTCTTGCGATCAAAATCTGTTCGTCAAGCTTTATCGCTCAGTGTCGACACATCCAAGCTGCGCCAATCTTTGTCATTGTCTACGGAGGAATTATCTGGCCCAACGCTTAACAAATTCCTGGGAAAGAATTCGAATTCGTCTAGCTATGACGTCAAGAAAGCGAAATCTCTACTTGATGCTGAGGGCTGGAAGAGTGTGAATAATGTTCGTCAGAAGGGAAATGATAAGTTAAAACTCAACGTGTTTGTTTTGAAGAATAGCAATTACGAAAAGGTCGCCAGATACTTGGCTCAAGTTTGGTATGACGAGCTGAACGTGGAATCGGATATTAAAGTTGTCGATCCGAACGATGCTACTCAAAATATTCTTCAGACAGTTTTGCAGCCGCGCAATTTTGACGTGCTGGTTTACGAGCTTTCCTTGGGTGGCGACCCCGATGTTTATGCCTATTGGCATTCTTCGCAGGCAACTAACAATGGTTTGAATTTCTCCAATTACAATAACGCGATAGCGGACGATGCTCTGGAAAGCGGTCGATCTAAAATATCGGCGAAGCAACGTGCTGATCGTTACGCCAAGTTAACTGCCACTTGGCAAGCGGACGCCCCAGCAATTGCCTTGTATCAGCCGAAGTTTGATTATATCCATATTCGGAACGTTAAAGCCCTCGACGCAAGCACCGAAGTTGTCAATCCCGTCGATCGCTATGTCGATGTTCAATATTGGGCGACAGAGAAAAAGTCCGTTTACAAAACCCCGTAATCGGGTATAATGGTAAGTGGTTATGCGGGCGTGGCGGAATTGGTAGACGCGCTAGCTTGAGGGGCTAGTGAGCATTGCGCTCGTGGAAGTTCAAGTCTTCTCGCTCGCACCAAACATATTGTAGCTATTAGACGATCTGTTTGTGATATGTTTTGTAAAATCTGATATAATAAAAGTGTTGGCGCGTTGGCGGAGCGGTTACGCAGAGGTCTGCAAAACCTTTTAGACGAGTTCGACTCTCGTACGTGCCTCCAATTTTTTGATAAATAGTCCTGAGTATTGGGCTATTTTTTATTTTGCGAAATTGTACAATTTACTTAGCGAATATAGTATAATATAAACAGTCTGGCGCGTAGGTGTCTGGATTGTATATAAATAAGCGCGAGTGGCGGAATTGGTAGACGCGAGGGACTTAAAATCCCTTGACCAAAAGTCGTGCGGGTTCGATTCCCGCCTTGCGCACCAAAGTTGTAAAGAAAGTAATATTGAATAGGAAAGGGACAAGGTAAGAAATGAGTCCATTGGTAATTACACTTATTGTTGTAGTAGTAGTTTTATTAGTACTCGTAGGAGTTGTAATCGGTGCGTACAACGGTTTAGTTGTGTTGCGCAACCGCGTAGAAGAGGCATGGAGCGACATTACTGTTCAGCTAAAGCGCCGAACTGATTTGATTCCAAATTTGGTCAATTCAGTAAAAGGCTACGCTACACACGAAAAAGAAGTGTTTGAGAAGGTTGCAGAAGCTCGTTCAGCAATCATGAATGCTGGCAGCGTGGCTGAAACCGCTAAGGCTGAAAATGCTTTGGAAGGCGCGTTGAAGAGCTTGTTCGCTGTATCTGAGGCTTACCCAGAATTGAAAGCAAATCAAAACTTCTTGCAATTGCAGCAGGAATTGGTTGATACTGAGGATAAAATCCAAGCAGCTCGCCGATTCTACAACGGTGGCGTTCGCGACCTGAATACGAAGATTCAGACTTTCCCAACAAATATCATCGCAGGAATGTTTGGCTTCCAAGCTAAAGAATTCTTCGACGTTGAGGATCGCGCAAGCATCGAAAATCCAGTTGAAGTAAAGTTCTAATTGAACCCTGAAATGAAAATCGCTCGTCTATTTTTAGCGGGCGATTTTTGGTATAATTAACTTATGTATAACGCAGTTTCTCAGAATAAACGCAACACAATATTGATAATGTCGGTCTTTGTGATAATTATTGGAATTATCGGTCTGTTTATTGGAGCGGCAACTGATAGCTATTCATTGGCACTCATTATTTTTATATGTGCAATGTTATATGCTTGGCTGCAATATTTTATAGCTGGCAAGTTGGCTATGATGATGACTGGCGCTCAGGAAATTAGTAAAAATGACGCTCCTGAACTTTGGCGAGTGGTGGAAAATTTGTCTATCGCTTCTGGCATGCCGATGCCGAAAGTTTATATTATCGATGATCCAGCTCCAAATGCTTTTGCGACTGGTCGCGACCCAAACCATGCTATTGTTGGTGCGACTACTGGGCTTTTGGATATTATGGACAAGCGTGAGCTGGAGGCGGTTATGGCGCATGAAATGAGTCACGTGCGAAATTACGACATCCGTGTGAGTATGATTGCTTTTGGTTTGGTTAGCGCAATTGGGTTATTTGCGGACTTGGCGCTTAGAATGATGTTTTATAGCGACGACCGCGACAGAGATATTAATCCTATCATCTACGCTTTCGGGTTGATTGTGGGCATATTGGCGCCGCTTTTGGCAACGATAACCCAGCTGGCAGTCAGTAGGCAGCGTGAATATCTGGCGGATGCTTCGGGCGTATTATTGACGCGAGACACTGAAGGATTAGCAAGCGCGCTGGAAAAATTACGTCAATACGGCAGACCAATGCAAAAACAAAGTTCTTCCACTGCCAATTTGTTCATGAATAATCCTTTGAAACCCGGATTTTTCTCGAAACTATTTAGTACTCATCCACCTCTAGAAGACAGAATTGCAAGGTTGAGAAATAACGCAACAAAGATGTAATTATGGCAACGAAAACCTCCAAAAAACGAGTAACCAAGAACCCTAAGAAGTCAAATATTGATCATAAAAAAGGTGTATGGCCTGGTATTAAGCGTGACTTTAGCAAATTGAATCAGCAGCGGCGTAATTTTCTGCAGCGTCGCCCTCATCGCAGTTTTAGACTAACTAAGCGACGAGATTGCCAACGAGATCTTAAAATTCCAGGATATTGGTCGCTGACTAGCGAAGCTTGCCGTCTAGTGTGGCGAAATAAGAAGACTTTTCTGGCGTTAATCATCGTTATGTCGATATTGACGTTTGCCTTAGCTAGCGTCATGTCGCAAGATACATACCAACAACTTAAAGACGTGATGAATCAGGCTGAGTCGAATGGATTCGGCGGAATTTATACAACAATTAGCCTATTTTCTGGCGTTGCGGTCAGTTATATTTCCGGTAGTGGAACGGCTGGTGGAAATGTGCAGCAAGCAGCGGGAATCTTTCTGGGGCTATTAACTTGGCTGTCGTCCGTTTGGCTGACGCGAGCTATCTTAATTGGTAAAAAACCGAAAATGCGCGACGGTTTGTATAGTTCTGGGTCGCCCATAATTGCGCTGATAATTGTCATCGGAGTTTTCCTAATTCAAATGGTGCCGGCGGCAGTGGCGGTGATTATTTATAGCGCTCTTAATGCTTCGGGAGTGTTAAATCAAACGCCGATTCTGATGGCGGCTGGCGGTGCGGCGATTCTAATAGTGGCGATGTCCGTCTATTGGGCGACTTCTACGGTTTTTGCGATGATCATCGTAACGTTGCCGGGGATGTATCCGTTTCACGCGCT
>CALHZJ010000087.1 GCA_938041005.1 uncultured Candidatus Saccharibacteria bacterium
GCGCAACTTCCGCCGGCGTATCCTGAGAAATAGTGTTAATAAGCTTCACAGACGCCAACGGCTGACGCACCTTAATTCCCTCCGATGCGCGCTTCGACAAGCCGTCATTCACCGCAGTACGCAGTGCATTCATGTCGCGAAGCATTGAATTATCTATTTCACCAGCCGGCAACCAATCTTTAAGATGAATCGACTCGTTATCGCCCGTCAAATTATGGTACAATTCTTCCGCTAAGAATGGCGTAAACGGCGCTAGCATATAACTGAGTCGCACCAAAACATAATGGAGCGTGCGGTAAGCGTCATTTTTATCACCGTCATCTTCAGATTTCCAGAAGCGGCGGCGACTGCGTCGGACATACCAGTTACTTGCATCATCTAAGAACGGCAAAATCGGCTTAGTCGCATCCTGAAGATTGTAACTATTAAGACCTCGCTCGACCTCTGTTATCAATTGATGTAACCTCGATACAATCCAAATATCCAACGGATTTGTTAAATCATGAAGCGGATCCGACAAATCGCCATTAAACTCCCAGCCGTCAACTTCAGCGTACATCGTGAAGAAGTCGTACATATTCCAGATCATACCAAGCTTACGCGCTACATCCATCACGTCCTTATCCGCCAAGGCAAAATTTTCGCCATTTGTTAGTGGACTTGAAAGCATCAAGAATCGGAAGCTGTCGGCCGAAGTCTTATTCATCAATTCCATCGGATCGGTATAATTCTTTAGCTTCTTGCTCATTTTTTTACCGTCGGCGGCATTGATAAATCCAGTACAAATCAAATTCTTCCATGGAGATTTACCAAACAAAGCCACGTTTACCGCTGTTAAACTATAAAACCAACCGCGTGTCTGGTCAATCGCCTCAATAATAAAGTCAGCCGGAAAACTTGCTTCAAACTTTTCCTTATTCTCAAATGGATAATGGAACTGGGCAAACGGCATCGAACCAGACTCAAACCAACAGTCCAAAACCTTACCAATATGATGCATTTCTGCACCGTCGCACTCAAACGTAACGTCCATAACTTGCGGCAAATGATAATCGTCCAACTTGCGGCCCGTAACTTCTTCAAATTCCGCAAAGCTACCAATCACTTTCACCACTTCCGTGCCATCATTTTTCACGCCCTTCCACACTGGAATTGGTGTTGCCCAGTAACGATCACGGCTCAAATTCCAATCCGGCGCCTGCTCGATGATATTGTGAAATCGTCCAGTCCTCAGATTGTCTGGCGTCCAGCTTGTCTGCTCGTTCGCCTCCAACATTTCCTTTTTCTGGCTCTGAATATCCATAAACCAACTTGGGTGAGCACGGTACATCAATTTCGTGCCACATCGATGACAATGCGGATATTCGTGGCGAATATATTCAATTTTCAGCGCCCGACCTTCTTCTAATAAAGTCTTCGCTATTTCCTTATTCGCCTCCCAAATGTTGCGGCCCAGCCATCTACCTTCTGTGTAATTTCCATCGCCATCAACCAACGACAGCATCGGAACGTCATTTTTTCGGCACAATTCATAGTCATCCTCACCGTAAGCTGGCGCAATATGAACAATTCCCGTACCATCATCAGTCGTCACGAAATCGGCGTGAAGAATCTTATGCGCAGCCGGCCCACGATTTTCAAATAGCGGCTCAAATCGCTTTCCTACCAATTCAGAACCTTTAATCGTCTTAACAATTGAATATTCCAGCGGCTGGTGCTTTTCATCCGTCATGACTTTCTCAACACGATCACTTGCGACGTAAAACTTTTTATCGCCATACGCCACCAAAGAATAATCGACATCCTGATTTACCGCCAAGACCATATTTGCCGGCAAAGTCCACGGCGTCGTCGTCCACGCAAGCAAATACTCATCTTCATCTTCCAGCTTAAAGTAGACGAACAAACTCGGGTCGGTGTCTATTTGATAACTATTTTCCATAGCCACTTCACTCTTAGAAATTGGCGTCGCGTCCTTTGTGCAATAGACCAAAATCTTTTCGCCTTCATAGATTTTGCCTTCTTCGTAAAGTCTCTTGAACGCCCACCAAACAGATTCCATGTAATTATTATCCATGGTTTTATAAGCGCCCTTAAACTCGACCCAACGTCCAATTCGCTCAATCGTGTCTTCCCACTCAGTGCCAGTTCGCACCATAGCCGCTCGACATTCCTTGACATAGTCTGAAACGCTAATTTTCGTGCCAATCTCTTTTTTGTTAGAAATGCCTAGCGTTTTTTCGACGTAAACCTCTGCTGGTAGTCCGTGACAATCCCAACCCCAACGGCGCTCAACTCGCTGACCTTTCATCGTGTGAAATCGTCCCATCGTATCCTTCACCGTACTAACCAACAAATGTCCGTGGTGCGGCGTTCCCGTCAAAAACGGAGGACCGTCATAAAAAACCCAAGAATTATCAGCAGGACGCTGCGCGACCGACTTATTAAATGTGTCGTCCTCTTTCCATCGCTGCACCCAATCTTTCTCATATTCCGCAGCTCGACGACGTGTTCCATGTTTGAATTTCATTATTTATCCCTTCCGCTTTGTATAGTTTACTTGTCTTCTAAGTCTTTTAATTTTTTACCATTAAATAGCCAATAAGCTGCACCCCGGTACGCACCGCTAGTATTACGCTTGCCTTTTTTCTGGAAAATTTCACAGGTTAACGGCGACAATTTATAAACTTCTCCGTCATATTCAACCTCCCTCTCGCCAGCAACAATTGCACTAATGGATTTATCTTGCGCAAAGACAATCACGTCACCGTTTTTCAGCCCTTTTTGATAAAAACTAAATAGCGACCCCTGCTTTCGCAGCCGCACTACATCGTCAAACGCATGCTCCTTATTGATATTTTTTGGATAAACTACTTGACCGTCAAATGCCAGCAACAGCTGTTTAACGAGTTCACAATCTAGAGCAAACAGCTCACTATCATCGACTCGATGCTTACTAAAAATTTCATGCAGCAACGCCTCTTTATCATCATAATCGTTGAGTTCGATAGCAAAAAATTGCTTCAGCCCAGAAACATTATAATACCCATTCCGCTCGAGGTGTCGCATTCTCTCGTTGTAGTTTTGTAATCCAGTTTTACCGATTTTAATCAGCCCAGAGACTGCAGTATTCATAACATAGACAATACCTTTCATCGCACTCCTTTCATAAATTAAAAATCACCTCTTTTGACTTTGAGAATCCGCTTAGGTGTTTTATGCGGACGGTACCATCTCGATTCCAAAAGAAGT
>CALHZJ010000088.1 GCA_938041005.1 uncultured Candidatus Saccharibacteria bacterium
TCGCTACAGCCAAATCAGCCGCTGGATCATTCAGCTTTAATCCGCCAACCACATTGACATAAATATCTTTGTCCGCCAACTTCAACTTGGTTCTCTTCTCTAAAACCGCCACCAACAGATTCAATCGATTCAGATCAAAACCGCTCGCCGTGCGCTTAGGATAGCCAAAATTCGTCGGATTGACCAGCGCCTGAATCTCCACCAAAAGCGGACGTGCGCCTTCCATGGTCGCCAGTACAATTGATCCATCCAGATTCTGCCGCTCTGCCAGAAGTTCCGCCGACGGATTCTTCACGATTCTTAGCCCCTGCTCGTCCATTTCAAAAATTGCCGCTTCGTTAGTCGAACCATATCGATTCTTCTGCGCACGAACGACTCGAAAACCGCCATATCGATCGCCCTCAAAATTCAGCACAACGTCCACCAAATGCTCCAATATTTTCGGGCCAGCAATCGAACCCTCCTTGGTGACGTGACCAACCAAAATCACCGCCGTGCCCGAAGCTTTGGCGGCACGAATAATTACATTTGACGAGTTGGTGATTTGACTGACAGACCCAGGAGCGGAGGAAATCTCACTGAGAGAAATTGTCTGAACCGAATCGACAATCGCCAGATCATATCCGCCTTGCTGAATTGACACCGCAATATCTTCCGCGCTATTACTGGAGGCGAGCTGCATTTTTTCCGAATCAGCCGCACCCAAACGCTCCGCACGAAGTTTCACCTGAGAAACCGATTCCTCACCGCTTACATATAACACCGATTTTGTCTTGGCAATATGTGCCGCAACTTGCGCCAAAAGCGTACTCTTCCCAATTCCTGGCTGCCCCGCAACCAACACCACGCCACCAACCAGAAAACCGCCGCCCAAAACAGCGTCCAAATCGTCAATTCCAGTGCTCAATCTTTCTAATCCAGATTCAGAAGCAGCTTCACGAATGCTAGACGTTTTCAGTACTTTGCCGCGCCCAGCTGATTTATCAACAACAGATGACCCGCCAGAAGAAACGACCTGCTCGACTAGCGAATTCCATTCCCCGCAATTTTCACACCTGCCAGCCCACTTTGAAAAACTAGCTCCGCACTGCTGACAAATAAATTGACTTCTAGCTTTCGCCATTATTTCGCCCCCTCCAAACTATCCAAACTTTTATTCAATTCATCAATCTGTACGCCCAATTCCCTGAGCCGCAAAACATCGGAATTGTAAGAATTGATCTCAGAATTCAAATTGGCACGCCTTTCGTTCAGCTCCGAAAGTTCCGCCTTCAAGGCTTGGCGTTGACTATAAAAATCACTCTGCGACAAAAATCCGCCACTAACGCCCGCTCGCCGATTAAAGTCCGCCACGCGACCATTATAATCCGCTAAATCAGTTGAATA
>CALHZJ010000089.1 GCA_938041005.1 uncultured Candidatus Saccharibacteria bacterium
ATAAAATTTGTTACACTAGATATTGTGAAGAAAAAAGTACCAAAATTCATTGAGCAATCATTAGCCCGAGTCGCTAATCTTTACAGCTTTGAGCCGGAGCATCATCTGGAGAAAATTGATGAAAGTTTGACGCCGAATATGCGAGCTTTGCGCCTGGCTATGACGATTGCCGAGCAGCTTCTGAGTATGGGCGTAGTGGCGCGCGATGTGGTTCGTATGGCGCAAGGAATCACGCGGACGTATTGCCGCAGACCCGTTCATGTGGACGTGAGCTACACTTTGGTGACAATTTCTCAAGACCGCGGAGTCAGCCACGAGCCTTTGACGATGGCGCGAGTTATCGTTCCTGACGACCCTAATTATCAATTGATTCAAGCATTGCAATTATTAGCCCTCGACATTCGTCGCAAACAGCTTTCCCTGGAAGAAGCCGAGGAGCGATTGCAACAAATACTCAAAAAACCCACCGAACATTCCCGACTGGTCGTTTACGCGGCGGGCGGATTAGTGAGCGCGGGTTCCGTCATTCTGTACGGCGGCAGTTTGCTCATGGCGTCAATCGCGTTTCTGCTCGGATTCTCAGCGACTGGACTACTGAGGTGGCTGGGACGTATTGGCGCGCCGTTGTTTTATTCGCAAGCCCTCGTGGCGATTTTCGTAACATTGGTGGCGGCGGGCGCAGCTTGGTGTAGCAATTATCTAGGGCTAAGCGTCAATGCAACATTGTTGGTTATCAGCGGAATTGTCTTATTAGTCGCGGGACTAATGTTTGTCGGCGCATTCCAGGACGCAATTGACGAATATTACATGACTGCCAACGCCAGATTACTAAAAGTCGTAATGGCGACGGGCGGCGTAATTGCTGGCGTGATGGTCGGATTATACATTGCGACAAAATTCGGCATAACATTCCCTGCGACACCAGATAGATTGACATTGGCGGACGGACACACGCAATATTTGGGCGCTGGAATTATCGCGGCGGCGTTCGTTCTGAGGAATCATTCTCGATTTTTAGGAATGGTTATCTCTGGATTAATCGCAATTTTCGGCTGGTGGATTTCACGATTAGCCATGAGTTTCGGCTTTGACATCGTAACAGCGAGCGGCATCGCGGCGGCGGTAATTGGACTGGTCGCAGTTATGACTTCCAGATTATGGAAATTCCCTTCCCTGGCGATTATCGCGGCGGGAATCGTACCATTAGTTCCAGGATTGTCGCTCTACAACGGATTAATGGGCGTCGTCCTATATCCACCGAACAGCGCAAACTTCCTGCCAGCCTTGGCTATCTTAGCGCGAGCAATCCTCATCGGCGTAGCGGTGGCAATTGGCGCATCATTCGGTAACGTTGTAGGCCGCCCAATTCGCCGACAATTCATCAATTTATTCCGCCGAAACACGCAAGCGTCATGAAAAATAGCCCAAAATTCATTGGTTTGTCAGACTCGCGACTATTTCATATGCGCGGAGTGGCGTATAAATCTTACGACCTGGCTCGTGAAGTATTCAAAATGAAAGAAGATGTGGCACGCAGCTTATTTTTAATGGGACTGACGCACGACTTTGCCTACGCTTTTGTTGAAAATCAGACGGATCACGAGCATGAAGGCGGCAGGATTCTAAAATTATCTGGCTTTGATTGGGCTGATTCCGTATTTAATCACGGAGATCCTGACATAGATGACTGGACGGACGAATTGCTTATCTTAAACTTGGCGGACATGACGACTAGCCCGGATGGCAAGCCGATAACTATAGACCAACGACTGGAAGACATTGAAAACAGATATGGCACAAATAGCATTCAGGCGACAAAAGCGCGCAAATTGACCAAACGAATCAAAGAAGAACTCGCCAAACGAAACCTAACAATCCCAAACTTATAAACCTGAAAATTAGCCAAATAAAAATCCCCGGATTCGCTCCGAGGATTTTTTATGAGGTAGAGATTATTTATTTCGCTTTTCGATAATCTCTTGCGCAACGTTTGGTGGAACTTCCTCGTATTGAGCTAATTCCATCGTTGAAGCGGCGCGACCCTGAGACATTGAGCGAATGTCTGATGTGTAGCCGAACATATTTGCTAATGGCACAAATGCCTTAATCAACTTAGCGCCACCCATCAAGTCTTCCATAGCGTCGATACGTCCGCGACGTGAGTTAAGGTCGCCGATGATGTCACCCATGAAGTCTTCTGGTGTAGTAACTTCAACCTTCATGACTGGCTCAAGCAAGATTGGGTTAGCTTGCTTAATACCTTCACGAGCAGCTATCGAACCTGCCAATGAGAACGCCAATTCTGAGGAGTCGACATCGTGGTATGAACCATCGTAAAGTGTAGCCTTAACGTCAACAACTGGATAGCCAGCAATAACACCGCCTTCCAACGTTTCGCGAATACCCTTCATTACGGCTGGGCGATATTCCTGAGGAACCACACCACCCTTAATTTCATCAACGAATTCAAAGCCTTTACCAGTCTCATTTGGCTCAAAGCGAACCCAAACGTCACCATATTGACCGCGACCACCAGATTGCTTGGCGTGCTTACCTTGAACTTCAGAACGACCCTTGATGCTTTCGCGGAAGGCAACCTGAGGTTCACCAATGTTGGCTTCAACCTTAAATTCGCGCTTCATACGGTCAATAAGAATATCCAGGTGCAATTCGCCCATTCCTGACATAATTGTCTGACCTGTTTCTTCGTCTGTGTGAATTCGGAAAGTTGGATCTTCTTCAGCCAAGCGCTGCAATGCCAACGCCATCTTTTCTTGGTCAGCCTTTGATTTTGGCTCAACCGCGATTGACACAGGTGGCTCTGGGAATTCAATTGATTCAAGAGCAATTGGATGCGCCACATCAGACAACGTGTTACCAGTTGCAGTAGACTTCAGACCAACCACAGCAGCGATGTCACCGGCTTCAACCTTGCTGATTTCTTCACGCTTGTCAGCAAACATACGAACGATTCGTCCGATTCGCTCTTTCTCGCCAGTTGTCGTGTTAAGTACGTAGCTTCCTGAGTTCAGAACACCAGAATAGACACGAACGAAGATCAATTTACCAACAAATGGGTCAGCAGCAATCTTAAACGCCAAAGCAGACAAAGGTTCTTTATCTGATGGCTTGCGGCTAACTTCGTCGCCAGTCTTTGGATTCTTACCCCAAATTTCATCAACGTCTAGCGGACTTGGCAAGAAGTCAACCATCAAGTCAAGCAACTTCTCAACGATCACACCGCGACCGTCACCACCAGTAACTAGGTAAAAGTCACCAGCCAAAACGCGCTTACGTAGAGCCATTTTTAGCTCGTCAACGGTAATAGCTTCTTCGCCCTGCTCCAAGAACTTCATAGTAAGTTCGTCGTCAGCTTCAACAGCGTTTTCAACCAACAGAGAACGTGCGTTCTTAGCTTTTTCAAGCATATCAGCTGGAATTTCACCAACCTTCAACTCATGGTCTGTATAATCATCGTAGGTGTAAGCCTTCATGTCGATTAAGTCAACAACACCATTGATAGTCTTCTCAAAACCAATTGGCAAGTGAACTGGGAAAGCCTGCTTGCTCAAGCGGTTGTGAATTGACTCAAGAGATTTATAGAAGTCACCACCAGTCTGGTTGATCTTGTTAACGAAACAAATACGAGGCACGCCGTACTTATTAGCCTGGCGCCAAACAGTTTCAGACTGAGCCTCAACACCCATCTTACCGTCAAAGACTGTAACTGCACCGTCAAGCACGCGCAAACTACGCTCAACCTCAGCGGTAAAGTCAATGTGCCCTGGGGTGTCGATAATGTTAATCTTGTGATCTTTCCAGAAACAAGTCACAGCAGCTGACGTAATAGTAATACCACGTTCTTTCTCCTGTGCCATCCAGTCGGTGGTAGCACCATCACCTTCACCACGAACCACACCGATCTTATGTGTCAAGCCAGTGCGGTACAAAATACCCTCAGTTGTCGTCGTTTTACCGGCGTCAATATGGGCAATAATACCAATATTTCTAAAATTCTTTAGCGGAACATGCGTCTCTGCCATAAATTTTCCTTTATATTACGTTAATTTGCCGAGATTTTTGGTCAATTTTTTGGCACCAAAAAACTACTCTTGCGTTTTATTATATCAGTTATCTATGTTTTTGACTAGCTCTGAGCCGGAGGATTTTTAGACTCGTTGTCGTTCGGAGCTGGCGCTGCAGGCGAATAGTTAGCTGGAGGTTGTTGCATAGGCGGCTGCGCGTACGTTGGTGGGTATTGACCGGGTTGCTGCTGATAGTAATTTTGTTGCGGATATTGTTGTTGCGGCGGAATTGGTTGTTGATATGGCTGCTGTGGATATTGAGGCTGCTGCGGGAATTGTCCAGCGACAGGATATGGATAGGCATTCATCTTACGGCGATTACTGACAGAAACGGCAATTGCGATAATTGACACTGTTAAGAATAATGCCCCCGTTGAGAGAATCACCACAACCACGATTA
>CALHZJ010000090.1 GCA_938041005.1 uncultured Candidatus Saccharibacteria bacterium
GCTCCATAATGTGAGCCGTTTCGTAAATGTCTTTATTCAGAACGTAGCGATTACCCGCCCTGAATTGCACCTGAAAACTCATTACCGTAGCATCTGGAACGTCAATCAACAAGCCGCGCGCACCATTCTTCAGTCTAATTTCCTCAACTGTATGTTTCATTGCCTAATTCTCTGATTATTTACGATTTTTCTTACGGTTCTGTCGCTGAGCCTTTTTCTTCTTTCGAGCTTGATTCTTCGCACGATTTGATTCCGCGCTGGTCTTGCCTTTCTTTACAGAAAAGTCATCGTCGCGATTTTCCTCGCCCGAACCAATTTCATTTACGCCACGCTCAACGGCATTTTCTGCCAACCTAGTTAGCTCAGTGTCGTATTCATCGTCTTGAGATTGACGGACTGTAGCGTCGGCTTTATGAATATTAAATATCGTTGCTAGAACTTCATCGCGGAGATTAGCCTGTAAACTCTCGAACAACTTCTGGGATTCTGATCGATATTCCACCAAAGGATCGCGCTGCCCAACACTTCGCCAGTGAATTCCCTCACGCAAATGTTGCATATTTTCCAAATGTTGCATCCACAATGTATCCAACACCGCCATGTAGACTTCACGCTCAACTCCGCGCAAATCATCAGCGCCAATCTCACGCTCTTTCTCTGCGTAAGCCTCTTCAGCCAGCTCCAGCGCCTTCTCATAGCGCAAACGATCTTTCTTTTCCTTACCAACCTTTTCAATTTTTTCCTTATCAACTGGGAAAATAACCGAGAAATCCTCGACAAACTTTGGATTATTCTTTGATGGAAGAGTTGTCAATTCGTGAACTTTAGCTCGCAATAATCGCTCAATTTCCGGCTTAATATTATCGCCTTCCAAAATCCTACGTCGCATAACATAAACGACACGACGATGACGGTTAATCACATTGTCGTATTGAACAACATTTTTGCGCGTATCAAAATTGTAGCCCTCAACTCTCTTCTGTGCCGCTTCCAATGTTTTCGATACGGCGCGAGTTCTGATTGGCGTGTCATCATCAACGCCCAGCCTATCCATCAACGACGCAATTCGCTCGCCCTGGAAAATTCGCATCAAATCATCTTCGGTTGAAACGTAAAACTGAGTCTCGCCTGGATCACCCTGACGTCCGCCACGACCACGCAACTGATTATCAATTCGGCGTGATTCGTGTCGCTCCGAACCGATAACAACCAATCCACCAAGTTCCTTGACACCCTCGCCAAGCTTAATGTCCGTACCACGACCAGCGATATTTGTGGCCAAAGTAATCGCGCCTTTTTCGCCGGCTTTCGCAACAATCGCAGCCTCACGCTCATTGTTCTTGGCGTTCAGAATCTCAAACTTAATACCTTCTTTTTCCAAATATTTGGCAATTTGCTCATTCTTTTCAATAGAACCAGAGCCAACCAAAACAGGACGACCTTGCTTGTGGTAATCCTTAATCGCCTCAGCGACAGCTTTTAGCTTGGCCTTTTCAGTCTTGAAAATCAAGTCTTCCTTATCCTCGCGAATAACTGGTTTGTTCGGTGGAATTTGGATAACATCAAGTGAATAAATTTGCTGGAACTCTTCAGCTTCAGTAAATGCCGTACCAGTCATACCGCTCAATTTATTGTACAAACGGAAATAATTCTGGAAGGAAATTGTCGCCAAGGTCATACTCTCTTCCAGCACAGGAACGCCTTCTTTTGCCTCAATTGCCTGATGCAAGCCTTCGTTGTAGCGGCGACCCTGCATCAAACGACCAGTGTGCTCATCAACAATAATCACCTCGCCGTCATTAGTTACGACGTAATCCTTGTCGCGCTTGAACAATGTCTGTGCTCGCAAAGCCTGATCCATGTGATAAACACTGCGCACGTGATCTGGTGTGTACAAGTTTTTTATTCCCAACAATTTCTGAACTTTTTCAACGCCTTCGTCAGTCAAAGCAACGCTTCGGCGCTTCTCATCCAAAACGTAATCTTCCGGAACCAACTTCGCGGCGATTTTAGCAAACGTGTAATAATTGTCAGGATTTTCAGCCGCTGGAGCAGAGATAATAAGTGGCGTACGAGCTTCGTCAATCAAAATTGAGTCAACCTCGTCAACGATTGCGAAGTTCAATTCACGCTGCCTGAGCAAATCAACATCGTTAACCATGTTATCGCGCAAATAGTCAAAACCAAACTCGTTGTTAGTTCCGTAAGTAATATCCGCAGCATAAGCTTCTTTACGCGAAACCGGACGAAGTTTTCGCATTCGAGGGTCGTCGTGATGCTCATTGTCGTAATCTTTATCATAAACAAATGACGCCTCATTGATAATCACACCAGTGGTCAGGCCTAAGAAATCATACACTTGACCCATCCAACCGGCGTCGCGCTGCGCCAAATAGTCGTTAACCGTCACCACATGAACGCCCTTGCCCTCCAAAGCATTCAAGTAAGTCGGCAATGTCGCCACAAGAGTCTTACCTTCACCGGTCTTCATCTCAGCAACGTTGCCCTCATGAAGAACCATACCACCAATCAACTGCACATCATATGGACGCTCGCCAATCACACGCTTAGCGGCTTCCCTGGCCACAGCAAACGCATCCGGCAAAATAGTATCAAGCGTCACATTTTTCTTCGACAAACGCTTTTTCAACTCATTAGTTTGCGCCCGAAGTTCCTTATCTGACATCTTTTCATATTTGTCATTCAGGCCGTTAATAACGTCAACTTGCTTACGCAATCGTTTCAAAATCTTCTTCTGTGGATCGCCAAAAATCTTACTCAGCGCTTTTTGTTGTGTAATTGCCATAAACCTTAAAACTCCCTCACTTTCAGGCATTTTCAAAAACTTCTTTTATTATAACTTTTTTCGGGCAATTTGAAAAGAAAAAGCGCCCAGAATCTGAACGCTTTCCTGCCAATTTCATCTATCAATTATTTTCGACCGAAAGTTCGCTTTAGCTTCGCCAAAACTCCGCGACTTCCGCCAACGTGAGCTAGCACATCGTCTTTATACTTACGAACTTGACCGTTCAACCTAGCTTCAACGATATCCACCGCAGCCAAAACGTTCATGGTTGAGTCCTTAGCTACAATTTTCTTATCTGGCACATTGATGATAACTTCAACTTCGTATTTGTTGCCACCAGGATTGTCAATCTGCTTAATCTTCACATCTGCAGACGCACTTTTTCGCGCGTGGCGTGGCAAGTATTTTCCCAACGAACCAATTTTTCGCTCAACGTATTTTTTTGTTGTGGCGTTCAGCTCATATTTAACGCCAGTAATTGTAATATCCTTAATCATTTTTCCTCCTACTAACTAATACGCTCTTATTATATCACGTCACGACCATTCATATACGGACGAAGTACTTCAGGGACAGTCAAAGTTCCATCTGGATTCTGGAAATTCTCCAAAATCACCACCAGTGAGCGAGCCAGCGATACCGCAGTTCCATTCAACGTATGAACAGATTCAATTGCACCATTTTCTCGGCGAACTCGAATGTTCAAACCACGAGCTTGATAATTAGTACAATTCGAGCAACTCGTCAGTTCACGGTAAGTTTGGTCAACTGGCGACCAATATTCAATGTCGTACTTTTTCGCAGCCGGCGCACCCAAATCGCCCGCCGCAATATTAACCACGTGATAAGAAATCCCAATTTGCTGCCAAAGCGCCTCTTCAACGCTAAGAATTTTCTCATGAATTTCTTTAGATTGCTCAGGCAAACAAAACGCGTACATTTCCAACTTATTAAATTGATGAACTCGGAACAAACCACGCGTGTGCTTTCCGTATGTTCCCGCCTCTTTTCGATAGCAAGGACTATATCCAGCGTATAACAATGGCAAATCTTTTTCGTCCAAAATTTCATCCGCGTGGTAGCCGGTTAATGGCATTTCCGCCGTACCAATTAGCGTCAAATCTTCGCCGTCAACTACATACTCGTTACTGCCCTCGCCCTTTGGAGTAAAACCTGCGCCCTCAGCTGTTCGCAAATTGACCATATGCGGCACAGTCATAAATGTGAAGCCCTGCTTTGTTACGTAATCCAAGGCAAATTGAGTTACGGCATTTTCCAATAAAGCCAAATCGCCCTTCAAATAATAAAACTTCGCACCAGCTACTTTAGCGCCGCGCTCAAAGTCCACCCAGCCGCGACTTACAGCGTAATCCAAGTGATCCTTTGCGCCAGTTTTACAATCGCCATAAACTTTTACTTCAACGGAATCTTCTTCGCCACCCAGAGGCACGTCGTCAAAAGTGATATTCGGGACGTTTTTAAGAATTGCCGCAACTTTTTCCTCAGTTGACTTCAAATAACTCTCACGCTCTGCCAGCTCAACTTTCAATTGCTTGCCCTGATCAATCAGTTCTTGGTCTGGTCGACCACCTTTCATCTTCGCTGAAATAACATTGCGCTGTTCGCGTAGCGCTTCAACCTGCTTCTGCAAATCGCGACGCTCATCGTCTAATTGCAACAATGCCGCAATATCAACTTTATAGCCTTTATCGTTTGCCGACTTTTGCACCAAATCGACATTTTCTCGGATGAACTTAATGTCTAACATGTCTCAATTATATAACAACACAGACTATATATAAATAAACCCCGCCGGATTTAACAGACGGGGCTTTTTAGATAAGTGTAAATAATTTACTTACATAGCTGTGCCAGGTAACGTCGTTGGCCATGGAACATTGTCATTTGGCACATATGATACGCTAACGATCGGAGGGAGCGTTGGCGTTGGATTCTCAGCGCTAGCTGCTTCAGCATTAATCTGCCCACTAGTTTGAATGATCCAAGTCAAGTACGAATTACCCCGTCGTCCAGCAGAAGGGCCTTGCATCTGGTCACTAGGGCGTAGTCCATCTGGCAACGTGCCCGTACCACCACCGTTCCAGTTATACGCCCAGCCCGTAAGAGCTGCGTACAGATAAACAGTATTGTTGATTCGTCGAACCTTGACCACGCTAGCTTTCATGGATGTTGAGAGAATTTGAGGAACACTTCTCCAGCCAGTGTCACCATATACAACCTTCCAGCCTGTTTTATCACTACCACGAGTTTTAATCCAGCGAATGGCACCGTTTGTAGCGGCTGTATCGGTATAGTATGTACCAACACTAGCCTTAACATTGCCTTCAGGCATACCAGTCCCGCGAATTTCGTACGTATCTTTCCATTCTACGTCACAGTCGTCATCAGTTTTCTTACCGAGTACTTGATTTGTTGTGCCGCCCGCAGGAAGATTCTTGCCTGTAAATTGTAAACCTAGGTTACTTGTACCATTTCCGGTAATAGTCAATCCAGTCGAGCAAGGCTGAGTACTATTAGTTGCAGAAATTGTAGCATTTTGGCCGGCTGCCCCTGTAGCACCAGTCGCACCGGTAGCTCCCGTGGCTCCAGTTACCCCAGCAGGACCCGCCGCACCAGTGTCGCCTTTGTCGCCTTTTTGGCCATCTCTACCGTTCTGACCATTAAGACCGTCCTTGCCATTTTGACCGTTCCTGCCGTTAATACCATCTCGACCATCCTTACCATTCTGTCCATTAAGACCGTCTCTACCGTCTCGGCCATCCTTACCCTTTAAGTCTGAGTAGGCTATGATATTTT
>CALHZJ010000091.1 GCA_938041005.1 uncultured Candidatus Saccharibacteria bacterium
TTGTCGGCGTCGGTTGTAGCTAAGATAAACACCACGTGCTCTGGCGGTTCTTCCAGGGTTTTTAATAGCGCGTTAAATGCTGATTTTGACAGCATGTGAACTTCGTCGATGATATAAACTTTTTTCGGCGCAGAAACAGGCGCAACTTGGGCCTTTTCTCTTAAAGCGCGAATGTCGTCAACTCCGTTATTGCTGGCTGCGTCAATTTCAATAATATCCAGGTTTGAAGAATCGTCATCATATGGCAAGTGGTTAATTTCGTGTGCCAGAATTCGTGCCACGCTGGTTTTCCCTACGCCACGCGGTCCAGTCAACAAGTACGCATGAGCAATTTTTCCCTGCTCTAACGCTCGACGTAAAATACTAGTCACGTGATCTTGACCTAAAACTTCATCCAAACTGCGACTGCGATATTTACGATATAGCGCCTGACTCATTACTTATGTATTATAGCGCAAAGTGCGGGATTAGTAAGCCTCTTAGTAGTCAGGAATGGGAACTTCTTCGCCGCTTTCTAAAATCATGGTCTTTCTCGGCCACAGTTCTATCGGCTCATCAATGTACGGCAAGTCGGTCGCTTTTGCGATAGCTAGCATAGCCATGTCTATCGGTGCATGTAAAGCTCGGCGGCGAGACTTATGATCTGTCGAAGCGGTATAATCCCTATACGCTGCTGTATAGTCAATGGGGCCACACAGGGTAACATGGATCTGTTCGTTTTGAGGTGCATATGCGTCTAGATCGGTAGGCCATGGTTCGTAATGAATTCCTACTGGTAATAAGTTGGGTTTCACCCCCCCCTATGCTTGCTCCAAATAAAATCCGCGATGCGCCCGTTCGGCCTTTGGTAACTTGAGCACTGCCTGTGTATGCGCCTTCTGGAAAGATGAGTAGTGAGCGTCCGTCAAGCAATGCTTGTTTGGCCATTTTGAGTCCGACTTCTAAATATTCTTTGCCACCGTGCACCTCGAGCGGTATAGTGTGTAGTGCATTTTCTATCACTAGTCGCCGCACTGCCGTGTACACAGAACTATTTTTATACGCCAATCGCGAGCTGATAACAACATCGCAGTCTTCAGGCAGGCTTGCTGGTATAGCAAAGATGTCACGCATGCAGGCATGATTTGCTACGAATACATTTGGTCCTTCTGGTATGTCGTCAAAGCCGTGAGTGGTAATGGTCATTTCCCGGCCCATGGTCTGTAAGAGCGGTTTCTTTCCCCTGTTCATGCCTGCCTCGCTTTCAAGGTATTTTTAACAATGCGTGCCACTAAGCGGTGACCTTTTGTTGAAAAATGAATACCATCAGATAGCGGTATGAACGGTAGCTCAATGTACTCACCAAGCGCCTCCTTACTTTGTAAGATACCTTGTCGTATAGCTTCTGATTGTTCCGTGAACTCTGGACCAGAATCTTCGCCAGTTGAAAATACTGGTGGCAAGAGGTATATGACGTCGGCGCTGTCAACTAGCTTTTGATAATTCGTCAAATCTTGGATGATAGCTCGCGCCGTCCTACCGTATTGCTGCTGTAAATCATTGGTGCCAAGGGCGATGATGATAGTATCTACATTGCCAGCTTGCTGGAGGGCTTTCGTAAAAGCTTGCTTGCCATTCTTGTGCGGCTTTGCCTTACAGAAATCTCCTGCCACGCGGCCCGATACGCCGTCGGCGATGATATGCGCTTTGCCTCGCAGCTCCTGCTTCAGGCGGTTGACCCACCGGTCGCTGTATCGTACTCGTGATCCAACGAGATTGTCTCCCCAGACATTAGAATCGCCGTAAATAAAAATTCGCTTAATGCTGCTAGTTGTTTGATTTTGTTTCCTGATCATACTAAACTCCGTGTTTCTGCAAATAGTGTAATACAATATGCCGGGTTGGTCAAAACAACGCCAGCTGCGTGCTGGGTATTTCTATGTCAATGACGCCGTCAATTTTTTGCGCCCGATAGCCAATAAGCTTTTTAATGTTGTATGCCAGCAGCTGACCGTCGTAATCAGTGATGACAATTGAGCCGATGACACTGCGTACATGTCCGACCAATTGACCGTAATCCTTCATTAAAACGACACGTGACAAATCAACGCCAGCGGTTTGAAAAT
>CALHZJ010000092.1 GCA_938041005.1 uncultured Candidatus Saccharibacteria bacterium
GTGGCAGCTCCGCTCGCGCCTGAACCGGTGCCTCCGGGAGTTACAGGTGGAGGTGTCGGTAGGGTTGCTAGGCGATAATAAGGTGCGCCCGTTGTCATGTCATAGAACATCGCGAACATTCTGGACGCCGACGAAGACGAATAAACGCTACCAATACCAGTCTCATTATCACCCCGCGACGTCCAGGTTTTACCACCGTCTACTGACATTACAATATATGGCAAATTAGAGGCATCCATGACTGCTGGTCGAACGTAGACAAACAGCCTCTTACCATCATTGCTAACTCCTGTCTGCATAATATAATCATCCACCTTCTGAGTCGGAACTTCAGTAGGAATGGGCGCCCAGCTGACACCACCATCTAATGAAATTTTACGACCATTAAATAGACTATTACCGTCAGTACTAATGGACACAAGGGTTGTATCATAGACGACATGAGTTCCATCGTCCGTCCAAGTCAATCCGTAATCATCAGACCTCTTTACTACACTAGGGGTCCCATCTATCGCAATCATCTTTCCGCCATCAAGCACGCGCTCGGGACAAATATTACCTTTTTGCGTCCAAGTTTGACCATCGTCAATAGAAACATAAAGCGGAGGGGTTTTACCGTCATCTCCACACCTAGCCAGAGTGGAGCCGTCTGGGCTCATAAATAAATGGTTATTACTGGGGTCTATATTGTTAGACTTCACCCAATTGTGTCCACCGTCAGTTGACATATAAAAAGATTTTTCTCCACGCCGACCATTCACAATCATCTTAGACCCGTCTGTATTTACTAGCAATCTATTCGCGTAATCTGGCATCGCAAAACTATTCCAACTTGCACCATTATCTGCGGAGATTAACAATTTCATATCGCCGGTATTAGCATCTTCTCGCAGTATAAAAAGCTTTGATCCGTCTGGACTAATAATCGCTTCTCTAAATTCATCATCTCCTGGTACGGTTACATCCTTCCACGTATACTTAGGCGATTCCTCTGCTCTAACCAAAGGCGACAAGGCTGCCAATGCCGACAACGAAAATACGAATGCCAAAGACAGTATCCCTCTGTATACTGCGCGTTTTCTGTTCTTAATTAACATCACTCTCCCATTTTTTTATTTTTCTATGCGAAACCATCCTTCTGATTTTAGCATAACCATATTTCAGGCGTCAACAGAAGGCAAGACAGATTCCAGCCATAATTGCAATTCTTGCAAAATAAACTGCTGTTCGTCAGTCGCGCTAGGTGCCAATCGTTGCAGAGATTTCATAAATTGCGGCAGTTGCGCCTGTAAATGCTCATTGCGCCATTCTTCCCATTGTCGCAACTCATCTTCACTAAGCAAATTAGGAAAACTTCGCGCTTTATAATGCAACAATAGTGGCGACAATCGCTCATCCTGAAAATCCGGATGAAAATCAGCCAACTCGCGCTCGTCAGCATTACGTACGGCTTCAACGCGAACTCGATCGCTATTGTCCAAAAATCCATCGTATAATTGCGCTTCTGGATCGGTCATTTTCTTAAACTCTGGCTTATTTTCAAATATACTACGCAGCCTTTCGGCAAAATCTGGATGAGAAAGTAAAATATCTTGGTGCT
>CALHZJ010000093.1 GCA_938041005.1 uncultured Candidatus Saccharibacteria bacterium
TCACGGGTAGCAATTTGTCATATCGCGCTCTTGGAAAATATATAATAATCGCCAAGAACTATAAATCTGACCTAAAAGTTCCAGGACTAAAATATGTCGGAGTCGTAACAAGCGAAAACGACACCGCAATTGATAAAAATCTCGCGGTCAACATACCTAAGCAAATGGCTGCAGCTTCTGGCGCCAAATTCCAATATTATTCAATTCCGGCTTCATTTGGCATCGGTCACGACATTGTAGCCTTAAACCAAGACGAGGTTAAAAAACACGCCGACAAATTATATCCGTTCTATTTGGATATGTACGAAGGAAAAGACGTAAAATTAGAAGCGAACTAACTATTTTATTTACCTTGCACGGCCAAAATTCGCGCCTGAATTTCATCCAATTGAGCGTCATCCATTTTTGGACCGTCAGCCGTGGTTAGCCAACCAGGATATTCCTCATAAAACGCTTGCTCGTGCGACACTGGCGAACCAATTCCCTTTGCCAAATCACCATGAAGTGGTATCAATTTGGCGTGCACGTATGCTACGCCCGTGCCTTCAAAAATCAGCGCCACTCGCGGCGTGTCAAACGCTTTTTTCAAAATACCAGCAACCTTTTTCACTGCCAGCATCATTTCAGAATATAGATTGTCATCCAAAGAAAATACGTAATCGCCCGGATTCTGCTTCGGAATCACCACAGTAAAACCTGGCGTATTCGGAAACGGTGTTAAAAATGCTAGGAATTTCTCATCTTCCCAAATCTTCCAAGATTTCATTTTTCCAGATACGATGTCGTCAAAAATTGTGTGATTCATAATTACTCCTTTTGAAGTAATTATAGCATTTTATGAAGTTTTCAGGTCGAGCAATTTAAGTTCCATTCTACGGCAAACCAGGACTAGCCACATCGTCGCAAAAATCCCCAATAAAACTTCTACTATCACAAACCAAAACTTGCCCATTGCGTAACCTTGCGCCGCTATAATTGCCGCAAAAATCGGAAAACTGAAAGATGAGATTCGCTCACGATGAGTTAAATAACTCAAACTCGATGGCAAAAGAAACATCAAAAGCACCATCAATATCACGATGCTGCGCGAGAAAACAAAATGCGCCGCGTGCATTGTGCCGTTCGGGCAAAGCGCCACTCCTATCATACAAATTGCAAACAGTGAAAGTATCCAACCAGATATCCGAGCAGAGCGAATTTGACCAAGCTTAAGATAACCACGATTCATAAAAAATCCAATCGTCGCCATAATCAAACCAGATAAAAACACCCCCGAATTGAACGAAAATGCAGACAAACGATTCGAGGTGGTTTCGCCCAGTCTGCTCAAGCTCCAGTTCGTCCACCGAGTATCATCAGAAAGCAGCATCGCCACGATCAAGCCCACAGTCAAAACGACACCATTAAGAATGCAGAGCGCCTGAAGGCGATTCTTACACAAAAAATCCTTAATCTGTCGAAGTTTCATATCGCTTAAAATTGTTCCAAAAAGTCCAACTTGCCACTTTCAAAATGACGGACATCTTCGATTCCATACTTCATCATAACCAAGCGGTCGATTCCGCAACCAAAAGCAAATCCCGTATATTCATTCGGGTCAATTTGTGCCGCCCGAAGGACATTCGGATGAATCATTCCGCAGCCCAATAACTCAATCCAACCTTCACCAGAGCAGACTTTACAATCAGGATTTTTTCCTTCACAAAACGGGCAACTTAACGCAAACTCGAAGCTCGGCTCGGTGAACGGAAAGTAAAATGGATTAACGCGAACGTCAAGTTTCTTGCCGTAATATTCCTGCAAAAATTCTTGCAGTGTGGCAATCAAATTGCCAACATTAACCCGACGCGAAACGTACACGCCTTCGACTTGATAAAACGTATGCTCGTGGCGCGCATCCAAATCTTCGTTACGGAAAACGCGATCAGGAACGATAGCGGCAATAGACTCGCCTTTTTCCAAATTGTCGCGATATTTCATTAGTGCACGATTTTGCATAGTCGACGTATGTGCTGGAGCAATCAAACGATCTCCATTAGAATCGGTTTCCTCGGTCATAAACGTATCGTAATCGTCGCGCGCTGGATGACCTTTTGGAAAATTCAAGCTCTCGAACATATGGAATTGATCATCAATCTCTCTGGACTCTTCCGTGACAAATCCCATGCGATTAAAGATCTCAGAAATGTGCTCAATTTCAGCGCTCAGCGGATGAATCGTGCCTTGTTCGCTCGGCAAAAGTTCAGGCTTGGGCGAATTCACATCCATCGGCGCCGTAACGTCAATCGGTTTCAAGTCAACTTTTTCCAGCTCTTCCAGTCGCACAGCAATAGCCTGTTCAATAGCTTGCTTCAGCTCGTTAATCTGCTTGCCGAACGGACCACGCTCAACTGGCGGCAATGACTTGATTTGATCATACAATTCCCTAAGTCGTCGATCACGTAAAAACTCACGCGGAGATTTGGATTGCGAAACCGCCAAAACTATTTCTCTTCTCAATTCGTCTAAGTCAACCATTTTATCGTCCTTGCATTAAAAACATTACAATCACCGCACCAGCCATAATAGCAATTAAAATCCACGCCCACGCCAAAGTCGTCGTCTGTTTTGTGCCTTCCAAATATCTTATATCGTCGACGCCGTCCATAGTTGCCTTTTCTTGCAAACTCGAAGCTTTCGCCTTCTCTCTTAATTCCGCCGCAATTCGCTCTTGCAATTCACTACGCTGATCTTGTTGATTTACAAATAATCCCATAACTACAGTATAGCAAATTATGTTATAATAGTCGTGATATTACTTTAAGGAGGGAATATGGCTACGAAGAAAACTTCAAAGAAAGCCCCAGTTAAAGCCGCAGAAAAGAAAACCGCTGTTGCTAAGACTGAAACCAAAACGACCGTCAAGTACGTCGTTACTGAATCTACCGCTAAAAGCAAGCGTGTCAAATTAGATTCTAAATTACCAAACAACTTAATTAACATCGTTATCGCGGAAGTTATCGGCACGTTCATTTTGACGCTTGCCGCATTATTCGCATCAGACATTTTGTCATCGATGTATGTCGGTTTTGCATTGATGTTCATCGTTGCAATCATTGGCAACATTTCTGGTGCACACGTAAACCCAGCTGTCACGTTTGGTCTATGGACAATGCGTAAGCTAAAGACCGTACTTGTTCCATTTTACTGGGGCGCACAATTCCTCGGCGCAATGGCGGCTATCGTGCTTGTTGGCTCATTAACAAACGGCGGATTTGCCCTAAGCTTCGACCAATTTACCGCATTCTCTTGGAGTATCTTCGCGATGGAATTAGTCGGTACCGCTGTATTTGTATTTGGCGTTGCCGCAGTTTTGCAGCGCAAAGAAATCAAAGCAGCTGGTCAAGCTTTTGGAATTGGCTTAGCATTGATGATTGGTCTTGTCGTATCTGGCTCAATCTCTTCGTACATTAAAAGTACCGCTATTGCAAAAATCCAAAAAGAGCAAAGTACTGCTCAAACTGAGAAAAACGGCCGCACTTACCCACGCGAGATCTACATCTCAGGCGCAACTTTGAACCCAGCAGTTTCTTTGGCTGTTACAGAGAAAACCGATTCTCAACTACGCAGCAATGGGGTATTGCCAGCTGAAGGCGAAAAAAGCTATTCACGCTTTAGCCTGGAAGTAATTGCCGCTACCCTAATCGGTGCAGCATTAGGTGGTAACCTATTTCTACTCGTCAATTACCGAAACAAAGACGAAGAATAGATTATAACTTCACAATAAAATATCCCGCTTAATCGGCGGGGTATTTTTTATGTCAATCTTCCTGAGTCGGCCGATCAATCAACTCCGGCTGTGCTTGGTTATCGCCACCAGAAATTCGCACAACATCCTTATCGATCTTCCCCAATTCCTTGTACGTATTGTTGTAATGACCAACGGTCGTGCTAAGACTCTTACCCATTTTCGTCATCAGCTCGTCAAACTTTTTAATATGAACGCCCAATTGTCCAACTCGAACTTGAATATCTTTAGCTTGCTCTTCAATCTGTAAACTACGAAGCCCCTGAAGAACGGTCTGTAGGTACGCGAGAAAACTCGTCGGACTAACAATAATCACTCGCTTATCTCGGAACGCATATTCAATTAGATCGCGACTCGAACCGCCCTGACCGACATTATTAATCAGAAGATCGTAATACAAAGATTCGCTAGGAATAAACATAAAAGCAAAGTCCATAGTGTTTTCGCGCGGACGAATATATTTACTAGTTTCGTCGATTCGCCCCTTAAGGTCAGCCTTCACCTTATTTAGCCACATTTCACGCTCAGATTTTGTCTCGGCATTAATCATCCGATTGTAATTCTCCAAAGAAAACTTGCTGTCCACCGGCAATATTTGACCCTTATCCAGGAAAATAACCGCGTCAACAATTTCGCCATCCTTGAAGCGATATTGCATTTGATACTGCTTGGCTGGCAAAACGTTATCCAACACGCTTTCCAGATAAAACTCCCCAAAAACGCCACGCTGTTTTGGATTTTGCAACACGTTTTGCAAGGTTTTCAGATCGGTAGCCACATCAACCACACGCTTATTGGTCTCATCCAATTTTGCCAATCGCTGCGTCACGTCAGCCACCAACTTCGCGCTTTCTGACAATTGTTTCTGCACGGAAGTCTGAACTTGCGCGTTACTTCGCTCCAACTTATCGCTAACGGATTCATTCAGTTTCGCAATAGTCCGCCCCAATTCCACGACATCGGTTTTAATTAGCTCGACGGATGATTGATTTTTTAGCTCGCTGATTTTTGATTGCAAGACAAATAAAGTCGCACCCAAACCAATAGTAATAACAATTAAGAGAATAATGATAATGATTTCCATACACTTAGTGTACAGTGATTATAGCGCCAAGACAACTCGTGCTAAGATTGCGAATAAAGTCATAAATAAAATTGCTGCGCCATTGCCACGAATTCTGTTCAACCAGATTAACGACAAATATACCAAAACTGTCGCCAAAACTACCCATAGCAACGACAAAATCCAAGATCCACCAGCCCATAATGTAGCACCCCACAATGACACAGTTGCCGCGATTACTACTAGCAAAGGTCGCTTAATACCAAATACCGCCAACACCGGCACCAACATAATTCCCGCCAAAACTAACGCAACGTAAGATGCGATGCTTGTGCTGTTTGCGCAAATAGAAATATGCTCAGCGTTCGCGCAAAATACGGGCGTAATCATAAATTTATCAAACGCAAGTGCCAGCAACCAGATAGCCACGCCGCTAGCAACTAAAATCGCCAAAATCCTCAAGAAAACTCGCCTTGAAAATGGATATGTGTAATCTGATATTTCTTCACGGAAAATAGCTGACAATAATTTCATACGTAAATTGTAACGTAAACTTGTCAATATTGCAAATGTATATGCTTAAATATTATGCTTTTTCAGGAGATCCATCGGTTTGTACCAAATAATCCCTACGCAGGCAATCAATAATCCGCCAACAACGTCAAGTGGCGTATGCACCAAAGCGATGACTCGACCGACACATATTAAGATTGTCATAACCAGACAAATAACAGCCAGCCGCCAACTCTTTGCTCCGAAAAATACCGCCAAAGTAATCGCCATTGTAAATAGCGCGTGATCAGACGGAAAACCCGGATTATTAAGGAATGACGCGCCGGCAGATACACCCAGAATCTCGAACGGGCGCATTTGATCTGGTTGATAAATTGACCCGATAATTTTTGCCGCCACGTAAGCAGTCAAACCAGCCATCAAAACTTGACTATAAACTTGATACTTCTCTTTATTTGGAACCAATTTTATCAGCGCGTACGCACCAATTAGCACGACCGGCACCACTAGTCCGTCAGCAATTAGCTTTACAATCCATTGCAAGTTCATGTTACCAGTATATCGCGTCAACGCTGGTCAGTAAACGCTTGCGGAAATCATTTTTCTATAGTACAATTATGTTTGTCGTTGGGATGTCGCCAAGTGGTAAGGCAGCGGGTTCTGGTCCCGCCATTCGGGGGTTCGAATCCCTCCATCCCAGCCAAGTTTGAAATTTAGCAGCCAATTATTTGGCTGTTTTTTTCGTCGATAAATTTGCACAAATCAGCAAAGCCCACATCACGAATACCAAAAAAATCGCAGCCACACTATTCACGTTCTTTATCGTAGCACCAAATATCACTGCCACATGCCCATTCGCAAACGCCAAAAAACTAATTACCGTCATAATCCCCAAACTCAAAAAACCAGCCATTCTGCTCGTCAGAATGATTCTTTTTGGCATATTCATATCAATTAAAAACGGCAACGACGTTAGCTCGGCAATAACCAATAATATTGCAATCGGAAGACTTAAAGATGACGAAACCCCCGCAGAAGTAAGGACTGCAGAAAACTTCTCAAACGTAAACAATTGACATAATAATGGCACTATTATTAATAGTCCTGTAATCAATTTAACAATTTTATTCACTTTTCTAGACATAATTTCAGTATAGCTTGCGCGTCAAAAAAGCTCAAGCTTGTTGTATTTTTTACGAAAGCACTTGCACTTTTTATAAAAACGTCATAAAGTTAAATCAGCGAACGTTACAAAAATAAACACCATAAAACAGTATCTTTCGCTCTACGACAAATCCACCACAACTTAAAATACCCCGTCTCTATGGGGTATTTTTATTGGTCAATATCCGCGATTGTTCAGCGCGCCACTCGGCAATTTTTCCGTGGTGTCCGCTCAATAAAACATCCGGCACACGTAAACCTTTAAACTCCTCAGGTCGTGTATATTGTGGAAATTCCAACGTTTCTCCATCTGAAAAACTTTCAATTTCCGCAGACTTTTCGCCGCCCAAAACGCCAGGAATCAACCTAACAATAGAATCAATCATCATCATCGCCGCCAGCTCTCCGCCCGTCAGCACAAAATCGCCAATACTCCATTGTTCATCAACTAGTTCTAAAATTCGCTCATCAACACCCTCGTATCGCCCGCAAATAAATATCGCACCCTTGTCGTCATCGGCTTCTTCCTGAGCTTTAGCCTGCTTCCAGCGTTGCCCTCGCGGACTCATTAATACCACTTTCGCTGTTTCATCCTGAGATTTCGCAAATTCTACCGCTTTCCATAACGGCTCAATCATAAGAAGCATCCCGTCGCCACCGCCATACGGCGTGTCATCCACCTGACGACGAGGGCCCAAACCAAACTCCCGCAGATTCACCGTCGTAAGCTCCACGATACCGTCTTTTTGTGCCTTCCACATCATGGAATTATTAAAAACTCCCGTCGTCATTTCTGGGAAAAGCGTAATAACTTGAAACTTTCTCATCTGTTACAGTGTAGCAAGTGTTGACTTTTTTGTCCAGGTATGATATACATATATCAGCTTTTACTCAACCGAGTGAAGGTAGCCCTTATACAGAAAGGATGCATCGTGCGTCGGAGCGTAGGTGAATGGAAGAAGTTTCTGACAGAGCTTGGACTGCCTAGCCTCTCTACAATAGAGAATCGCGACGGCTATGTCGTCATTACCGTCTGGATCGATACACTGACAAAAATTGATTCTGACGAGTTCTCGGACAACCTCGCTAAGGATATTTTCCTGGGGACTGAAGTAAGCCGGGTTCTTCTTAACCCTCAGGAAGGAGATAGTACAGACCTGGTAGATGCAACATTCATCTCTGAATACGACAAGTGCGCCATCCGATTCTTTAGCCCTACATCGGATGACATGCTCATGTTGAACGAGAGGTTCCCTTATCTCGACAATGAGCTCGGAGAGATTAATTGGAGAGGCGAGCCCCAAGTCTACCTCTTCAGTCTCATCAAAGAGATTGTCGGTAGTAAATTGGCTACGGATTTCCTCCTATCAGATACTTCCGGAGTATACCTCCGGCGTATCTGCGGACTCGAGGAGTGTGAGGAGTGTCGAGAGCTTATCCCGCAGCTCGTAGAGAACAGCAACTCGAACCCCGCATGGGTTATCCTACCGCGTCATACTGGACGTGAGGGCTAACGCCCGCCAATGAGAATAGCTCGCCTTGAGGCTTAAGCCTCGGCTGAAGCTCTCGGCGGGCTATTTTCATGTCTTTTTACAGAAATTATTCCCCACCAAAAAACCGCCCCAATAAGGACGGTTTTTTAGCACAAATAAGGCTCTCAATGGTTACCCATTGTCTCGCATAGAGCTGTTCTCGCATAATGTCTGTGCTTGAACTGGTTTTAATTATATATCAAGATCGTCGAGTTCTGCAAGCTCTTTTCTGGTGTTTTCTGCGTAAGATGATCCATTTTCCACAGCTTCATCTGTTGAGTTATCCACAGAAGTATTACCGTTATAATCATTTTCCTCGCGTGCGCCAGAAAAACCATCATTGTTAACAATCTTCAAGTTATATCGAGCGTCATTCTTTGCGCCCAAAGCTCGCAGAAGCGTGCGCAAACTCTGTGCCGTACTGCCGCGCTTACCAATAACTCGACCCAAATCTGCTGGATTAACTGTCAATGTTAGTAAAACACCCTTTTCATCAATCGTTCGGTCTACTACGACGTCTTCTGGACGTCCAACCAACGCCTTTACAGTATATTCTACAAACTGCTGATCTATTGTTGACATTCTGCCCCTCCTCCTGGAATTAAACTGTATTTTCATTATACACGAGCAGTTTACGCCGTGCAAACTTTAATTATTTCTCTCCAGATTCTTTATATTTAGCAATTGCGGCACGAGCAGCTTGCTGTTGAGCGACTTGCTTTGACGGACCAATGCCTCGCCCCATCATATTATCGCCAACAAAAACCCCAAGAGTAAAGACTTTGTCGTGATCTGGACCTTCTTCACTCAGGACTTTATATACCGGCGTTTGATTGTCAACTCGCTGAGAAATCTCCTGCAAATACGACTTCGGATCACGCCAACTACCCGACTCCAAAATTCCATCCAACTTAACAATTATATGCTTGTGAATAAAATCGCGAGCATCGTCAAAGCCACGCTCCAAATAAATCGCGCCGATTACCGCCTCAAACGCATTAGCTAAAATCTGTAAATGTGCTCGCTCCGAGCCGTTCTTCTCGCCCTTTGACATACGAATCAGCGGACCATAACCCAACTTATCGCCAGCATCACCAATACTTTCTGTTCGCACCAAAGCTGCCCGCCAAGCAGTCAAAATTCCCTCTGGCTCAGAAAAATGCGTAAACAAATATTCTGTTACCGCCAATTCCAAAACCGCATCACCTAAGAATTCCAAGCGCTCATTGTGGTGATGAACGGATTTTCGATGCTCATTCACATAGCTACGGTGAGTCAAAGCTGTAATCAGCAAATCCAAATTCGTAAATTCAAAACCTAATTTTTCGCGCGCAAAATCTTGATATGGCGCAGTGTTCATTCCGTTCATTTATAAGTTCTCCTGTCTAATTCGTTTCATTGCCAAAAGAATCAGCTTGCCAATATCTTCATATTCAACTTCATCCAGCGCCTCATGAAAACTAAACCATTTAAGACCATTCATCCACTCTTCCTTTTGGAGTTTCTCGTTAGGATCCAGCGCCTTAACTAGATAAACTTGCGTTGTCATCAATACCAATTTATCAATTCGACGATAACGAAAATTCACCTTGCCCAGCCAGCCGTGCAGTTCAATTTTCTTCAGTCCAGTTTCCTCGCCGATTTCCCTACGAGCCGTCACTTGAGCCGTTTCACCTGGCTCAATGTGCCCTTTCGGAATTGTCCAGCGGTCGCGAGCGTCCTGATATAGCAAAAATTCCGCCTCGCCCTTTTTATTACGACGAAAAATCACGCCACCAGCAGTTGGCTCGCGTACAATTTCCTGAATCAATGGCTTCTTGCTGCCACCAAAATATTTTTTTATCTTATCAAAGTTGCTTGTTCTCACTGTCGGACTCCTCCACGAGAGTACGGAGCGCCGTGCCAAGCACGCCATTCACAAACTTACCCGAGTTATCCGAACCGAACGCTTTTGCTAATTCTACCGCCTCGTTAATCACCACTTTTGGCGGAACGGTATCTGCACAATATAGCAATTCATATAGACCAATTCTAAGTACCGCCCGATCAATTCGCGGCAACTGACTAATAGGCCATTCTGGCGCCAATGGCTGCAACTTCTCGTCCAATTGACTCTGCGTCGAAAGTACGCCGCTGATCAAATTATCAATAAATTCAATATCGTCAACCGATGATTTATATTCAGCCAAATTACGCTTTAAAATAGTCTTATAATCAACATCGCTATCACCAACCTCTTTGCGAAATTCATGTTCATAAAGTGTTTGCAGTGCGACAATTCGTCCCAAATGACGGTTTGATGCCATTATTAAGCGTCCTGTTCGTAATTATTATTTTGTTGTTTTACCAGTTTCACGCTTGGTTGTCTTCACCTTAACTGGTGAAGTTGCGTTAACGCGACGTGCCAATTTTAATACCAAGTGGCTGCGACGAAGACCAGTTTTACGTGGACTACTCTGTTTCTTAGGTTGTGCCATAATTTATTCTCCTCTTTTAGGTTGTCATAAAACTTACGTACCATTATACCTTTTTTATTGGACAATCTCAAGAGCTTGTCTGCAAATTAGATAATAATATTGACTTTTTATGTCGTTTATGTTAATATATAAGGCATGAGTAAAGAACAGTTTACACCACAAGACGATTTAACAGCATTGATAGGCGAGATTTATTCAAAAAAATCCACGGAAATAACAGCCTTAATGGATGCTGTATTTACTAAATCAGATAGCTATGATAGCACTAGTATGATACCAGAGACTCGGACGGACGAGGAAATAAGTGACACCCCAGAGAAAAACAACAAAAACCTGCCAACCAAAATAGCCGTAGGAGCACTAGCTGCAGCTATGACCATAGGCGGTATCGTTGGGTTGGATAAACTCACAGGAAAAACTGCTTCTGCAGAGATAACTATTTACGACCCAAAAAACGCACAAGAGCAGATATGCAATACACAGGCTACACTAGAAGAGAGTCTAGGATTGCCTAAATCTACCAGCTACGATACTTTTCGAGGATGCGAAGTAACAACCAACATGACCGGAGAACTGAAGCAAGGAGACAAAGTCAAGATTGATGTTACCGCAAACGCTTTCGGTGGAGCGGCTGCAGCAGAGAAAGTCGAAAACCCGAATAACTAAACCACGATATTCACCAGCTTACCTGGAACATAAACCATCTTTTTAGGTGGTTTATTGTTTGTGAATTTCTGGACATTCTCATCAGCCAGAGCCGCTTCTTCAACACCCTGCTTATCAGTACCACTTGGCAGTTCAAGCTTCGCACGAAGCTTGCCATTCACTTGAACTATAATAGTCATCACGCTGCTCTTTAGATATTTTTCATCCCACTTTGGCCAGTGACCAACATGAACTGTATCATCATGACCCATTTCACGCCACAACTCTTCGGTGATATGCGGAGCAAAAGGTGCCAAAATCTGAATCAAGCTTTCTAATGCAAATCGCCATTCATCTGACATGTCAATTCCGTGCGATTCTTTTATCTTATACAGACCATTGACCATTTCCATCATCGAAGCCACAGCCGTGTTAAACTTCTCATCTTCAATATCGCGAGTAACTTTTTTAATCGTCAAATGAGTTAACCGCAATAATTCTTGAGCTGTTTTTTCATCCGCACCAAGAGAGTCGTTTGGATTCTTATCAACGAACTCCTGAACCAAATTCCATGCTCGATTTAAGAACCTGTAAGTTCCCGGAACACCACGAGGATCCCATGGCGCGTCCATGTCATAAGGAGCGATGAACATTTCGTAAACTCGCAGCGCGTCGGCACCATATCCGCTGTCCATAATCTCCATTGGATCAATGACATTGCCCTTAGACTTGGACATTTTCTGACCATCTGGCGCCATAATGTATGCATTGTACATCATTCGCTTAAAAGGTTCTGGAGTCGGAACGAGACCGAGCTTATAGAAAAATCGCATCCAAAAACGACTGTATAGCAAGTGAGCCACGGCGTGGTCGGCACCATTGTAATAATCAACCGGCATCCAATGGTTAATTCTCTCAGGATTCCATGCTTCATTATCATTGTGCGGGTCGAGATATCGTAAGAAATACCAGCTAGAACAAGCATAGCCATCCAAAGTGTCAGTCTCGCGTCGACCTTCTACCCAATTATCGCCGTCAGGCTTATTTTCTGTAATCGGCACAGTTTTTCCAGTTTCAACATCTACCCAAACTCGCACCCAATCATCAACCTGAGCCAAAACGGAAGTATTACCACCCGTTGGCTTAAAGTTCTCTACCTCTGGCAAAATCACCGGCAAGCATTCATCAGCCACGGCAATTGGCGCACGACCATCAACATGAACAATTGGAATTGGAGCGCCCCAATATCGCTGACGAGAAATTAGCCAATCGCGCATTTTATACGTGGTTTTACTTCGCCCAGAATTCTGCTGCTCCAGCCACGCAACAATTTGCTCGCGAGCATCCTCACTCCTGGTCCCGTTAAATTGTCCGGAATTTATCAACTCACCTTCACCAGAATAACAGCCAGCATCAGCTGAATGCTCAGGCTTATCAATAACCTGGATAATCGGTAAGTCAAACTTCTCGGCAAACGCAAAATCGCGCTCGTCGTGCGCTGGTACAGCCATGACTGCGCCGGTTCCATAGCCGCCCAAAACATAATCAGCCACCCAGATTGGCAATTTTTGACCATTGACTGGGTTTATGACATAACTTCCCGTAAATACGCCCGTTTTCTCTTTATTCTCTTGGCGTTCAACATCAGATTTTTGTTGTGAAGCTTGGACGTACGCTTCAACCTTTTCGCGCGTATCAGAATTGACCAACTGAGAAATCAGAGGATGCTCCGGCGCCAAAGCTACATACGTCGCGCCAAATAACGTATCAGGACGAGTCGTGAAAACTGTAATCTTGGAATCTTGACCGCTAACCGCAAACTCAACTTCCGCACCAACTGATCGACCAATCCAATTCTTCTGCATGGTTTTAACCATTTCCGTCCAATCAAGCGCATCGGTTGCCTCTAAAATTTCATCTGCATACGCCGTAATTCGGAAAAACCACTGCTTGAGATTTCGCTTGGCTACAGGATTACCGCAGCGCCAACATTTGCCACCTTCAACCTGTTCGTTAGCAAGCACTGTGTTATCAGTTTCGCACCACCATTGCGGCTGCTCTTTTTGATATGCCAAATCGTGCTTATACAATTGCGTAAAAATCCACTGAGTCCATTTGTAATATTCTGGATCAGCTGTAGAAATTTCTTTTGTCCAATCATAACTAAACCCAAGTCGCTTCAATTGCTCCTTAAAGTGAACTTTCGCCTCATCGTGCGCCACACGCGGCGTTTTTCCGACTTTAATAGCGTAATTTTCAACCGGCAGACCAAAGCTGTCCCAGCCGATTGGATGATAGACATTATAGCCCTGCTGACGCTTGAATCGTGCCTTGATGTCAGCAAATTGAAAAGTACGACCGTGACCAATGTGAATTCCCGCCCCTGTAATCCCCGGAAGCATGCTCAAGCTATAATATTTCGGCCGGGTCGTATCATTAAAATCGACCGCGTAAGTACCGTCAGCCTCCCATTTGTTTTGCCATTTTTGTTCAATTTCTGTCGGATTATAGCGTCTCATATCTGTAATTATAGCAAATAATCCCGCTCATTACGAACGGGATTATTATTAGGCGATTAAGCTATTTACCTAGTCGAGGTTGATGATAATCCGCTCGAATACCCCTCCATAAAACCTTCTATAAACTCTTTCAAGCTCTCAGCACTCGAAGGAGCCTTGATTTCCTCAGACTTGTTCATATTAATGTCAAATGAAACTTCTACAGAAGCCTTCTTATCATTACCCTTAAGCTCTACAGCCTTCAGTTCATGAGATGACCTATCAACCCACACCTTCAATGAAGCTGTGTCAATAGATGATGATTCACTACTCTTGTAGCTATTAGATTTTCCACACTTACCGAGCGCCTTGCCTGCTGATGAATTTTTAAACTCATCATTAAATTTCGACAATTTACTGTTATCACCCTGCAGCTCAAAACCACGCCCACCGTTACGATCACTAATCTTTGAATCTTTTATAGTGAAGAAGCTATTCTTTTGATAA
>CALHZJ010000094.1 GCA_938041005.1 uncultured Candidatus Saccharibacteria bacterium
GTCTGCCTCCACCGTGGTCGATAGGAATTCCGTTTTCGTCTACGGTCATGTTTGTATATCCAACATGTCCTACTCGTCCGTCTGGTGTGGTGCAGAAGAAGTTGTTGGGGTTGTCTTTATAGTATGTAACGTAAAATCCCTCGGGCCGTTTTGTCGTATGTGTTTCAGGAACAGTAGAAGGACTCTGAGCTTCAGGGTTATTGCTAATAGGTCCACGATCTTCTTTGCCTACATTCTCAGACCTATCTTTAGATTTTGAAGTTCTCTTAGTTTGGCAGACTTTAGCTACTCCACCTGAAGAGCAATCATTTGTATCCGTCGCAAATGATGTGGTGGGTAGGGATATTAATTGTAGAGCAATTAAAGAAGAGAAAATGGTTTTATAAATATTTTTCATGATTAGTCTTCTACATTTTCGTAATTCATAATTTCCCATTTCTGACCGTTATGCTTCAGCTCAAATTTGAAAGTGTCATTGGTCTTATCCTCATTCACCCAGCTGCGCGAACTACCGTCAGACTCAACATAAATCTCACGATCCCAGTGACGATACGCCTTCCAAAAATACGTATCCCCGCCCTCAGACCACGGCGCACCATCAGCCACAAAATAGTCAACTCCGCCGATAATCCAACCGCCGCTAGCGTAAAGATCCTCAACATCGGCATATGCCTGCAACTCATCTTTAAACTCCGACGACACAAACTGACGAGCCATGGAATAATCACCAGTCTCGGTACCATAGTTAGCCCATTCAACCCACGCTTTAAGGGTCTTACGCATACCTTCAACAGACTTTTCGCGGTACCCCTCTTCCGGAGCAGAAGGCTTGGGTACATTCTGTGCATTGCCGTACTTATCCGCAGGGCGGTACTCGCCGTCGGGTGCCTTTGAGCCGCCCGAGTAGCCTCGGACAGTAGACGGGGTAGTGCTCGCCGAAGGTGACCCAGACGCCGCAGTAGACGCTGAAGCAGTCTCGCTCGGCGCGGCGGATGCGGTGGCTGCCGCCTCGTTATTTGCCTGCTGACCACACGCCGCAAGCAGGGCGCCAAGGC
>CALHZJ010000095.1 GCA_938041005.1 uncultured Candidatus Saccharibacteria bacterium
TCTTGGCGGAAGGAGAGGGATTCGAACCCTCGAACAGATTGCTCCGTTACACGCGTTCCAGGCGTGCCAGTTCAACCACTCCTGCACCCTTCCTTGTTGATAATTATACCACAATTTTATTATCCCTTATGGTTGCACTTACTGACGTTCATTCTCTATAATAAGTCAAAGATGAAAGAAACTATTCCACCACGCATTAGGCTTGTTAATGTCACCAAAAAATTTGGCTTTGGTGATACTGAGATTCGCGCCTTAGATAACGTCGATTTAACCGTTAAAAAGGGTGAGTTTATCGCTATTATGGGACCAAGCGGTTGCGGAAAAACTACTTTATTAAACACCCTTGGACTATTAGACCAGCCATCAGAGGGCGAATATTATCTGGACGATGTCGCTGTCGACAATCTCAGCTCACGACGACGCGCCAAAATTCGCTCCAAACACATCGGCTTCGTTTTTCAGAATTTCAATCTTATTCCTCGTCTGACTGTAATTGAAAACGTGGCGTTGCCGCTAACGTATAAAGGACTTGGGAAAGTCAAACGACTTCAAGAAGCTAGCCGCATTCTGAAAACTTTTCATCTGGGACAACGTGAATATTACATGCCACATCAATTATCTGGCGGTCAGGTTCAGCGTGTAGCAATTGCCAGAGCGTTGGTTAATAGTCCGTCAATTATCTTAGCCGACGAACCAACAGGAAATTTGGATAGCAAATCGAGTCATCTCATTATGGAAGAATTGTCCGACTTACACCGTCGCGGCAACACTATAATTATGGTTACTCACAACCCAGAATTGACTCATTATGCCAGTCGCGTCATCACTATGTTGGACGGAAAAATCGACACTGACGAGCATAAGGAAAAGCGCAAGTTCACTAAGAAGTTACTTGTAGACGACGAAAAAGAAGAAAAACCTAAGAAGCAAAAATCTTCAAAGAAATCGAGGGCGAAAAAATCGTGAAAATATTAGTAAAAAATCATTTTGAAAACGCTACTCAGGCGCTACGAGCTAATCGTGGACGAACATTTTTGACAATTGTAGGTGTAGCTATTGGTATTGCCAGCATCACCATGGTTCTATCTCTGACTGGCGGATTTAATCACCTATTCGGTGACAATTCCAACCAATCATCCACTCCTGTCGCCATCGTTAAGTCTGGCAATCAAAAAGCTGTCCCGAATCTGCTGACCGAATCCGACAACACGACGACAGTCAACACATTGACTGAAACGGACGCCAGGGATATAGGAAAAATTGCCAACACGAAAGCCGCGCCAATTGCCTTCCTACACGCCGAACTGCGCGCCCGCGAAGGTAAAGTCGATATCCAAAACGCCGCGTTAATCGGCAGTACAGAATCGCTAAAAGACGTTGCCAATTTGCAAATTGCTACTGGACAGTTTATTAACGACATCGGCGGAGTTGTTGTCGGTCAGCAATTGTCGGTCGATTTGTTCGGCACCGAAAGATCCATCGGAAACGTTATTTACATCCGAAATCAGCCGTTAACTGTTGTTGGCGTGTTGAAGAATATTGAAAATCAAGCCAGTTATTTGGACGTGAATTTTAATAACGCCGCCATTATTCCATTGTCTGTGATTAAAAAATTCACCCAAGGAACGCCGCAGATTCAGCAAATCATCGTAACTACCAAAGATCATAAAAATCTCAATTCAGTCATAAAATCGGCTGACGATATTTTGAAGAAGAATCATGATAGCGATAAGAATTATCGAATCGTTTCTGGCGAAGAGATAAATGAAAAGAAGTCTAATGTCGCGAGGTTTCTCTCGATAATCTTAACTGTCATCGGCATTATTTCTCTGTTAATTGGTGGAATAGGCGTTATGAACGTGATGCTTGTCAATGTCGCCGAGCGCCAGCGTGAAGTCGGCGTCAGACGAGCCGTCGGCGCCACGGGCTGGGATATCATCAATCAATTCTTAATCGAGGCAGCGATTATCGGATTTCTCGGTGGAATATTGGGCTACGGCTTAGGCTTGGCAGGAGCTTATATTGCCAGCTTATATTTACCGCTCACACCTTATATTTATTGGCAAACAGCCATCTTATCAATTGGACTATCAATAATCATCGGCGTAATTTCTGGCGTATATCCAGCAGCCCGCGCCACCAGACGCGACCCTATCGAATCTCTACGATATTAAATTAACTAAGTTCCGCTTTCAATTTTTCAATCAACTGAACTGGACCAGGATTGACCCCATTGAGAATGGCTGTGTAAATACTAGCCGCGTCAGCCAACACTAAACCCCACAGCAATTGCTCCATAAGCGTCTTTCCTCGAAGTTCCAGTACGTGCGCCTTTGGTCGCTTGCCACTCAACAAACGATCGCTAAGCTTCATTCGCTCGCGGATTCTGTCCCGCTCCAAATTGCTACGAATATCAAAAACCGTAAATGGCTTCTCTACTGGATGCGACGACCAGCCGATAAACTCGTTATGATTAAATTCTGGATATTGATTCGAGAACGCCAAATTCTTCGCCGATTCATTCCAGCTAATTTTCCACTTATACGCCAACGGCCAAGTCAATTCACCGCCAAAAACAACCAGCGTCTTGCCAATTGTTAATTTCGCAATCTGCTTCGCCAAATTATCAACTTCTGGCGTTTTAGCCGTCCAATTAGATATTTCGCCCGCCAACCAATCAGCACTATTTTTCACCTGATCGTACAAATCATTATCAATGATCCAAAAATGTTGTAATAATTTCAATAATCCTCGCAGATGATAAACCGTCGACATTCGTGGCTGCGCGCCAGCTGGAACTTGAGCGTAAGTTACGTTGTCATTCTTCGCTCGCTCAATCAACGCTCCACCAGTCGACATAGCCGCCAGACACGCCTTCTTTTCCAACGCTTGCTGATAACAACTCAGAGTTTCCTCAGTATTGCCCGAATGACTAACCGCAATAACCAACGTTTCCTCGCTCACGAACCCCGGCAAATCATAACCCTTCACCACTTCAAGTGGAATATGCAACCAGCCCGCGGTCAAAACTCGAACCATATCAGCCGCTAAAGCCGAACCGCCCATTCCCGCGATCACGATATTCTTAAAATCTCGACGCTGATTCGCACCTTCGTGGATTGACACTTCATATCGAGCTTGTTCTGGAATATTCAAAACGCCGCTTAAAACGTCGCCTGGATCATATTGTTTTATCACATTCATATCATCTAACATCTTGCGCTCCTTGATTAACTCATGTTATAGTGTAACATATATAAGCTTAAACAATTTAATATATAAGGTGGGTTATAATGGATTCTCAAGCTAATCAATCATTCAGTGACGACCAAGAACTGGCTAAGGTATTAGCTGGCGTATCACAAAATACAGACAATAATTTACAATTCGAAGAGACAAATGCTACAGCTTCACCTGTAATTAATCCTGCAACCATCTCACCGGATCCTGTCGCTACAGATCAGAACGATGAGCCTGCTATTGATATAGCGAAGTCTGACGCTCCAGAGCCAGTTACGCCAACTCCAGCACTCAGCACACCAGCTCCAACCGCAGTCGCAGATCCTGCGCTTGATACGATTAAGCAAACTGCCTTGAACGAGTTGCGTCCATTAGTCGACAAGCTAGATGTTTCTCCAGAGGAAAAGTTTGACACTTACCTATTACTTCTTCGTTCTACGGACGATAAAACTCTGATCGCACCAGCACACGACGCTGCCGTAGCTATTGTTGACGAAGCTCGCCGCGCTCAGGCTCTACTGGATATCATTAAAGAAATCGACTATTTCTCAAATCCTCGTTAAGCCATTTCTCCAAAATAAAAACCCGCCATTTTCGGCGGGATTTTTATTGCTCGGGGCAGATTTACATCATACCCATTCCCGGCATACCGCCAGGAGCAGCTGCAACTTCAGCCTCTGGAATATCAACCACCAAAGCGCCCATAGTTGCCGCAGTTGATGCAATTGATACTGCGTTTTGAACAGCTTCTTTAGTTACACGAGCTGGATCAATAACACCAGCCTTCTTCACGTCAATTAGACCATCTTCTGGCTTCATAACGTTAACGCCGAATCCAGGTTTGCCAGATTCAACTTGAGCAAGCAACGCATCGGCATTCAACCCAGCGTTTTTCATAATCTGCAAGAACGGTTGCTTCAGAGCGTCTTTCAAGATTTGTCGACCAACCGACAAGCTGTCCGCGCCGCTAACTTTTAGATTGCCAGCCAAATTAACCAAAGTTACGCCACCACCAGCGACAATTCCCTCAGCCAAAGCCGCCTTAGTAGCCGCCACCGCATCATCAACGCGGAATTTCTTCTCGTCAATTTCCGTCTCAGTCGCGCCACCGACTTTAA
This sequence comes from uncultured Candidatus Saccharibacteria bacterium, assembly GCA_938041005.1. Taxonomy (GTDB): domain Bacteria; phylum Patescibacteriota; class Saccharimonadia; order Saccharimonadales; family Saccharimonadaceae; genus Nanosynbacter. The sequence continues at coordinate 4,359 of CALHZJ010000095.1, forward strand.
TAACCGCAACCTTGCCAGACAATGCCGCAGCACGCTTGTCGAATTGTTCTTTTTCATATTCGCTAGAAGCATTTTCTGAAAGCGATTTAATTTCAGCAATTCGCTCTTTCACGCCTGAAGGTTTGCCTGCGCCTTCGATAATTGTCGTTTCGTCTTTACCGACAATCACCTTACGTGCCGAGCCCAAAACTTCCAAGCCTGCGTTTTCAAATGTCAATCCGTGATCTTCAGAAATCACAGTCGCGCCAGTCAGCACAGCGATATCACGAAGTACGTCTTTGCGACGATCACCGAAACTTGGTGCCTTAACGGCTACGGTATTAAATACGCCCTTCAATTTGTTCAAGACCAAAATACTCAATGCCTCGCCTTCAACTTCATCAGCAATCAGAACAACGTCCTTTTTACCGCTTTGTGCCAATTTTTCCAACATTGGCAAGAATTCCTGCACGCTAGAAATCTTCTTGTCGGTAATCAAAATTGCTGGCTTTTCGTACACAGCCTCCTGGCGACCCGCGTCAGTAACAAAGAACGGACTCACCCAACCCTTGTCTAAGCTAAAACCTTCGACAACCTCAGCTTCCAGCTCCAAACCTTGACCAGCCTCAACAGTAACTACGCCGTCTTTACCGACTTTCTCAATCACACCAGCAATCAATTTACCAATTTCTGCATCTCCCGCCGAAATCGTAGCGACTTCAGCCACGCGGTCAGACTTGCCTTCAATCGGCTCAGCCAATTTGTTCAATTCTTTAACAATTTCCGCGCCAGCTTGCTCGATGCCTTTCCTAAGTTCCATCGGATTATGTCCAGCCGCAATCAATCGATTTGCCTCTTTCAAAATCGAGTATGTCAACACCGTTACAGTCGTTGTGCCGTCGCCTGCTTGCTTGTTCAAATTCTTAGCGGCCTGCTTGATTAAATCGGCACCGACTTTATAGCCCAGCGTTTCGTCATCGTTTTCTGGCAATTCGATTCCTTCAGCCACAGTTACGCCGTCATGAGTAACCGTTGGACCGCCAAAACCCTTCGCAATCACAACGTTGCGACCCTTTGGACCGTAAGTTACCTTAACTGCGTCGTATAGCGATTTAGCACCGCCAAGCACGCGATTTCGCGCATCGTCATCATAAAAAACTTTTTTTGCCATAATTAAACTCCCCTTTTTATCCAACAACCGTTGCTAAAATATCTTCTTCGCGAACAACCAAATATTCCGTGCCGTCAATTTTCAAATCCGTAGTCGAATATTCCTTATAGACAATTCGATCACCGACTTTGACGTTCTTCACATCGCCGCCAACTGCTTTAACTTCCGCAACTACTGGCTTTTCTTTAGCGTTATCAGGCAAGTAAATTCCGCTCGCTGTCTGAGTCTTTGCTTCTTCACGCACCGCTACAACACGGTCGCCAAGAGGCTTAATAGGTGTACTCACGTTATCCTCCATTTCGTTAACAACGTATCTATTGTAACGCACCAATTTAGCACTCGTCAAGTGTGAGTGCTAATTATCT
>CALHZJ010000096.1 GCA_938041005.1 uncultured Candidatus Saccharibacteria bacterium
CTTAATATGCTAAAATTAAGCCTGTTACGCCGCGATAGCTCAGTTGGTAGAGCGCATCCATGGTAAGGATGAGGTCTCGGGTTCAAGCCCCGATCGTGGCTCCATATGAAACACGGATTCGCAGAAATGCGGATCTTTTTTTATTCCGCCTTCATTAAGTTTACAAATTTAACTGATTTTCCTTTTTCCCAATCCATAATAAAGACATATTTACCATTATGCTTAAAATGGTCATTATTTTTACACCCAGCACATTCATTTTTAATAATCTTTGGAGATTCGCCCCATAATTTGACCATAGGGGGAATTTCTTTTTCTATCACTTCATGACGACAACTCATTGGTATCACGTTTTTAATTCCGTCCATCTGGAAAATGTTCCAAGAAATAATTTCCGCAACCCGCAATAACATTTCCATTTTTTCTTTTGATATTTTCCTGTCAAGATTTATCTTATCATTAGGAAATTTATCATTCCAGTAGTCGATGAAAGTGTATAAAAGGTTCTCTCTGGCTAGCAGAAGATTATCACCTTGCCATTCATATCCGTAAGAGCATTGAAAAGCGACAATCGCCCATTCCAGCCATTCTTTCTTATCATTACAATACGAACCGACAACTTGAAGTTTACGGTCTAAAAATCCCACTCTGTCAGACAGTTTCAACACTTTTTTTCCGCTGGCGGCATTGTATCGACCGACTATAAACGGCGCCTCGCCGCAGGTTATCTCCAGGCGAAGTTCTTTGACGTAATTCTTCCAATTACTCTCATCTGCAGGCCAATTTCCAGTACTCCAGTCTATCTGTCTGTTCATCTGGCTGACAATATTCTTTGGTGTAAAAACCTCAGCTTTATCCTTTGTGCGGCTTTTTTGCTCCTCTTTCGACTTGGCAATTCTGGGCTGTATTAAATACGTATTTGACCCAGTGATGTCTAAAATCGATATTTCTTGCTTTGGATTATGACCGACGTAAGAGTCGGTAGCCCATAGGATGTTATGCGATTTTCGCTTCGTCGTCCGCGTTCTGTCCAGCAAAAGAATATCCAACAAGTCGCCGTGGCGGCGGATAGTATTTTCAAGGATGTCAACTTGCTTCGATTGCATTATTACTCTACTGGCGCGAAATATTTATAATATTTGATTCACTACAGGGTTGAATATTATTAAAAACAAAATCTTGAATATCCTGGGGGATATCATACTTTTTCATCAGACACCTGTCTATCTCGTCAATTGATAAGCACCACCATTTTTCAGAAAAGTCCTGAACTGGTACAGCTCCCCATGACGTAGTTGAATGTTGACTATGCTTATTTAGATATAAAAGTGCTCTAACAAATTTTGTATTTATGTACTTTGCAAGATTCCAGGCAGACGCCTCATCGTCATACCCTCCTTGTTCTTGAAAAGTTTCAGTACAGGCTTCATTCGGTCCAGCTACGATAACATTAGCATAGGCACCACCTAAAAATGGCGAACTCGCAGACCAATTTCCCCATGCATAAGGTACGAATACCTTATATTTTGACAATTGATTATCTAAACTAGGAAACGGATAATCATGCGGTACATAAAATACCTTCCCCTTGGATGAATATAATCTTATATCTGTTTTGCTCATTCTTTTATCATGTATATCAGGCAATCCATATTTTGAAGAATCCCTGATAACGTCGGTGCTCAAGCCGTATGGCTTGCGCACCGACGTTATCGTTTGCATTGACAAAAATCCAGAAAATGATTGAATTTTTTCAGCCAGGTCTATAATTTCTTGAGGTTTTTTAATATCCAATTTACTTATAGGAAGAAGTCTTTTTATCGGATTTTCTCCATTTTCAAATATCAACTGTCTTCCATCTAGACCATTGTTGTATCCTTTTTTCCATAATATTATGTTTGTCCACTTTGCCCCAGAAACACCAGGAAACGCATCTTCTATATTGTCTATTTTTACTATCTGCCTATCTCTTTTTATGCTTTCTTTATTCATCTTTCGCAGATTATTAGCATCCTTAGGCTCCTGCCACCCAATAGGGAAGATCATGCAAGATATATCAGCAATCTTTATGGATGCTGTCCAGAAATCTGGATAAATCTGCTGACGATTCTCTCCCTGATACGGCGGATTCCCAACTACTGCTGTAAATTTCATATTTAACGTCTCTCCCTTTTTGAACGCGTCAGTTAAATCTAATTGCTTAAGATTACTATTATCAATGCCTGAAAATGTCCCGTAAATGTACTTGCGTGCGATATTGTAGATAATATTCGTTGGCGCAAATCCATAAAGCTGCTTCTCAAGGATGTGTTTCACTCTTTCTGATTTGTCTGGTATTTTGCTCTCAAGCCCTCTGTTTAACCTCTTTGCTATTTCTGTAAGGTATAGACCGCTTTTTACATATAAATCCGCAAATGTTGCGTTTGGATCTTCAAATATGCCAGGGTTATTTTCTTCCAACAAATCAAGCATTTTATTTACAACTCCCCTTGGCGTAAAAATCTGATTTGTTTTTAACGGGCGAATGTAAGAGAAAATGTCTTCTTTGGCGCCAGGGGAGAGGTAGTCCGCAATTTCTTGTCGCTTCTCCTCAAACTCTCGAATGGCAGCGTTAAATGTATAGCGATCAAAAAATCCTTCAAATGTTTCGCCAGTTTCTGGATTTGTCCATGGGCCGCGAATTTTACGGAAGTCATCTTTTGTAAATGGCTCACTATCTTTTTCTGTAAATAATTCCTCAAAATCCTTGTCAGAAACGGTATCCTCGATGTTATCCAATGTGATTTTATCTACATCTTTACTAGCAGCCATAATGAATGAAGGAATAGCACGAGTAAATGTACGCAATTTCCTCCTAATTTGGTCCATTTCAGACTTTTCTTCTTTTTCGTAGTTATCTTCTTCTTCACGAATGACGGTATCGTTAGGGAGATCCTTCTCAATTATATTCGCCAGACTATCCGTTAACTTATCCTGAGCCATTCTGTCCGCTATATCGCCAGATACAAATTCTTCTGCCGCTTCTTTGACTTTTTCACGGAGTCCATTTTTAATATTATCAAGCTCTGTCTTTGAGGGAGAATAATAGGAATCTTTATATTTCCCAAGGACTTCAGATATTTCAGGCATACAGTCAGCGGTAATTTTTTCAACGATCTCATCTGCCTCCATATCCGAATCAACCACAGACAACACGATATCATGCATTCTTGAGGTGTAAACCTTATTGCCGAGCAGTTTATCCTTATTTACAGATATCCTGTGATCTCGATTCTTTTTACGATCTGGGTCGTGTTGAACTTCTTCGCTTTTAGTCTGTTTATCAGTATCGCTAGTTGAATGAGCCTTATTCAGCGCCGCAATCACCTCAGAAGGAATATTGAAGACATTGTTGATATTTACGAATAGAAGATTAGTGACAAAACCGCGGTTCACAACCTCCTTTGCGACGATGGCTTTAGGGAAAGTCAAAACTTGCTCCGCATCCAATTCGATCATCTTACCAGATTCATCTTCCGCCAAGACAGGGAAATAGTTCAGCAATTCTGCTACATTCTGCTCTCTGATTTTTTCTGTAGCTTCACCTCTCGCTACGTCCGCCAATAGACTGTTGGCGAACTTGTCATAAACTTTAAGCACACGATTCGGCGAGAAATCAAAGACATAAGCCGACTTTTTACGACAGAGGTTGCCGTTATTATCTATAAATTCATACGGGTTCTGAGAACGGAATATTGCCTGCATGTACAGCGACTCAGATTTAATATCAGACAGCATAAGCACAGCAGACCACTCTTTAATGGTAACTCCAGTTGTCAGTTGCCCGACAGATAAGGTTATGGTGCGGTCATTCTCCTTGATAGCCTTTTTAACTCTGCTTAAAGCCTTTTCATTAGCTACAATATCTTTCATTTCATCTTCAGATGAATTACCGTCAGACTGAACCCTTCCATTGCCCGCAGCAAGCACTATTTTATATTCACTAAATACGGGGTGATGACGCAGCATTTTCTCCATAGCCATCGCTGAAGCAACACGGTTTCCTACCAGCCAAAACGTGTGTTTTAATTGATCTCTTAATTCAGGAGTTGAGAATGGATATTTTTCATTTGAAGTTAATTGATTTAAGAATGTTGAAATATCATTCTCATGAATAAACTTGCCGCTTGCGTCTGTTGCAAACATTTCATTCAACTCAAAAGCATAATCGATATTTTCATCGTCCATCTCCATGCCTTTTTCAAGCCGATCAGAGATAATATCGGACATCTTGTAGGTAAATAATCTCATATCCGGCAAATTAACGTGATCACCGGAATCGTCCAGGTTCTTCAATTCTTCTTGTTTGGCTTTTTGCTCATCAATATATGTCCAGTTGAATATCTGATTGTCCTTAAAATGTCCATCCGCTATTGCCTTAAAAGGTGTTCCAGATAAATGCAACGTAAACCTGCGCTTAATTTTTCCAAAAGCTTCATTAGTTCTGTCTGTATCAACACCTTCATGAGCCTCATCTATAATTAACAAATCCCACTTAAGATCCGCCACCCATTTTAATTTGTTATGTGGTCCACCAAAAACTTTACCACCCTTCAAGTCCTGCAGACTTAAGAAGGTTATCTGTCTATCTTCACTTGATGAATTAGCTTTATTGAGAAAATCGTCCCTAGACAAAGTTTCGCGCTCTTTTAAAGAATCTGCTGTCGAAATAAAATAATACCCGTCAATAAACTTTTCAAAATCATCAAACCATGAGTTGGCAATTGCTGGGCGATTAGTAACTATCAAAACATTCTTAGCGTTAAACTTTTTTGCAAAATCGTAAGAAGAGAGAGTTTTACCAAAACGCGGTTTTGCGTTCCATAAAAATTCCGCTTCTTTATTTGGCGAAGAAAAATCTGTAGTCTGGTGAGATTCTGCATAAGCAAGGGTTTGAGAAACGGCACGTTCTTGCTCCTTTCTCAACTTATACGGACTTTTCTCGGAAGATCGACTGAATAAATTGCCATTAGCGTAATCATCAAACAATTCTTTAGATTTTTCTGGCGTGCCATTGAAGTAAAACCACTCTTCACCCAATCCGCCATCGTCCTGCTTTTTACTCTTCTTGATTCCATTTTTTACGTAATATTTATGAAGATCTTTGTCCTTGAAGAATTCGTGAGTTGCGTTAGAAAAAGAACTAGCACTCCACAATTTCTCATATCGCAATTTTACAGCTGCAGTCTTAGTCTGTTCTAATATTCGTGAATCAACGTCTTTACGTTCTGTGTATCCGACTTTTTGCCAACCTTTATTTGCTGGAATATCTGGCAGAATATAAGAGTATATTTGAGGATAAATCCTCTTTGTGGTTTTTATTATTTTCTTATCATCATTCATAAATATCCTCCACAGTCACTAAGTGAGTAACCTTTCTGATAATTATACTATAAAACGACCACCAAAAGTTTGGCTAATGATATAATCTTAACAAGGTTAGGAGGGTGTTATGATGAAACAATCGATAGAGCAGAGAATTGATAAAGTGCGCGGGTCAATGCTGGGCGGGGCAATTGGCGATGCACTCGGCTATCAAATAGAGTTTGAGCGCGACATAGTGCCAAGGTCAACGACTCGATTTACGGATGGAATTGGTATGATTTCGGACGATACACAGATGACGCTATTTACAGCTTGCGGACTTTTATGGCGATCTACGCGACTTCAAACGCGTGGCATAGCGCCGCTTCCGTCAGAGGCGATATATTTGGCATATTTGGATTGGCTTGATACGCAACAAAAAGCTAGACAAGTCGAGCACACACCAGTAGCTTGGATAAAAAATATTCCGGAGTTAAACGCCGTGCGAAGTCCAGGAATGACGTGCCTTGATTCACTTTCCTCAGGAGAGATGGGAACATTAGAAAGCGGTCTCAATGGCAGTAAAGGTTGCGGCGGTGTTATGCGAATTGCGCCAATTGCCCTGTATTGCGAAGAAGACGTTGTTGGTGAAATTTCCGCCAAATCTTGCGCGCTGACTCACGGACATCCTCTGGCAATTCTTTCTGCGTATGCGCTGGGACATATAATTTATTACGCACTGGACGGAAAATCGATAGAAGAAGCCGTGCAAATCGCAATCCAGAAAATGAACGACTGGACTACCGAGAAAGTTTACGGAGATCAAGATCCTTTTGAGATTGGTTGTGATAGCGAAAAAGCTGAGCTGACCAAACTGTTTAATAACGCCGTTCGCTTGGCCAAATCTGACGTTGAAGATCAAGAAGCTCTTTATCAACTCGGAGAGGGTTGGGTCGCCGAAGAGTCGGTTGCTATTGCTATTTATTGCTCGATCAAGTACCAAGATGATTTTGAGGAGGCGATCATCGCGGCGGCAAATCACGACGGGGATTCGGACTCGACAGCAGCAATAACTGGAAATATTGTTGGGGCGAGGGTCGGATATAAAAACATACCAGATTATTACAAGGATAATATTGAGCTCAAGGACGTAATATTGGAACTTGCAGATGATATGGCAAAAAATATGCCGCTCAAAAAGATTGACGACAAACACATTGAACCGGCAGATGAATGGCTGAATAAATATTTATACTTGGAAAAGAAAGATTAGAGTCCGGGACGTCTTATCAATTGGCGAAGTAAGCATAAAAATTAGTAAAATCTGATATGGTACTAGTATTTTCACTCCACCCATGCTATAATCGGTCAAGACGTTTTATAAAATCTAACGAGTAAAGAGATGGCAAAGAAGAATACGAAACGAAAGCTGATTGGTTTGGTGAGTAACTTGAGCAACCACCGAACTTACTATACTACTGTTAACACCCAGAACCGTACCACAAAAGGTCAGGGTAAATTGACACTACGTAAGTACGACCCAATTGCAAAGCAACACGCTACTTACACTGAGACTAAGAAAAACCTTGGTCGCAACGAAGTTAAAGCTCGTAAAAGCTAATTTAACAGGATTATACAGAAACTCCCTCGCATTCAGAGGGAGTTTTTATTTGGCAAGAATGTTTGGCTATTTCCTCAATCGAGATTTCATATCACGAATGGTATTCATATAGTAAAGAAAAGCGTCGTATGGCGAATCATACGGGCTAAAATAAGCGTGGACGTCGCCATCGGTGAAATTCTTCGTTCCCATGTAATAGAAGTGATCTGAAGTTTGCAACTTTCGCCAATCGCTAATTAGACCTTCATCCTTGCTATTCAAGACCTCATCTTCAAGCTCATAAACATATCGCAAAGCTTCTTTCTGTAAGCTGTTTCCATTCCAAGCCGTCAAATCCCGCTCGGCGTCCGCCCACGTTACAGGCGACGGCATACTTATTTCACCGGCAGGCGCATTCGCGTCCAGTGCTTCGCTAACGGTATAGAAAGTATTGCCATCAGCGCTCAGCCATTTATCAACAAAGCTCTCAAAGAAGCCGAAAATCCCAGATTCCGCCCATTGATGTTCGCCGAAAGTTTCATAGTCCATAAACAAGTTAAGCAGTGGCGCATAACGGACAGATTCTTCCACCCACGTATTAAACTTGTCCGCAGTCAACGGCCATTCATTCCATTTTCGATCACTAAACCTAAATGCCAAATCGTCGCTCAATCGATAATTCTTAAGTAGCAATCCAATTTTCTTCGTGCCTCTCGGGCGATATACATAATTCGGACTGCGCCAATTCAGAATTGGATCCCAGCCTTCAGCCAACACACCCTTAAAGCCATCCTGCTCAGCCCATTTTGCCAAGTCATCACTATACGCCAATTCTGTATTTGCCAAAACTCGCGTTTCCGCACCAAAAATCTCGCGAATCTTCCAGCGGTGAAGCTCAACTTGACGCTCGAATTCCTTCCGCGAATAGAAAAATGCCAGACTGTGATGATACGGACTTGATAATATTTCTACTTGACCGGTCTTTACTAGGCGCTTGAAACTTTCCAAAACTTCAGGATTAAACCTTTCAGCTTGCTCTAAAAACGTTCCGCTAAAACTCAGTGAAATCTTAAAATCAGGATATTTTTTCAATAATTTTTCAAGCAAAGCATTCATCGGCAAATACGACTTTTCTGCAACTTTTTGGAATATTTTTTGATTGTCCTGATCTGGATTTTGACCGCCAGAGAAATAATTATGCTTCCAAGCCACGTCAAATATACTATACTCGCGTATTCGCCACGGTTGGTGTACGTGTAGATATAAAACTATTCCTTTATTTTTATTCATGCCAGCACTCCTTTATACAGTTTCAGACATTTTCTAGCGGCGTCTTGCCAGGAAATTCTCGCGTATTCATTCTTAACGTTTTTCTTCAAAGACTTCTGTAAGGCGGGCGATTCAGCGATATTAACAATTTCATCCGCCAATTTATTCACATCCCAATAATCAAACCGCATAATATTATTCAGAACCTCACCAACACCGGATTGACTGCTAATCAGTAACGCCGTGTCATGATGCGCCGCCTCCAAGGCAGTCAAGCCAAATGGCTCAGAAACTGAACTCATCACAAAGACATCAATCAAACAGTAAATATCTCGCCACTGTTTTCCGCGCACAAATCCCGTAAAAATCATCTTATCGCTAATCCCTAAATCTGCCACTAGCTCAATCAGTTCATCTCTTTGCTCGCCATTTCCAGATAAAACAAAAACAATCTTCTCATATTTATCAAGCGCCTTCGCTGCAGCTCGCACAAAATACGTCAAACCTTTCTGAACCGTGAGTCGCGTCAACGCGCCAACAACCGTATATCCGTCCTTCTTCAACTCCTCCAAATATCTGTAAGTACTGGCGTCATATTCATGCGGCGGCAAATCAGCCAAATCAATTGCGTTATAAACCACCTCAATTTTCTCTGGCGGGATGTGATAATTCTTAACAATTATTTCCTTCGTGATTTCACTAACGGCGATTATCCGATCCGCCATTAATAAACCTTGTTGTTCGATTTCGTGAACCAGAGGATTTCCTGACTGCTCGCCAGAACGGTCAAATTCCGTCGCGTGAACATGAACGATCAACGGTGCGCCTGTCATTTCCTTAGCAATTATTCCAGCTTCCATCGTCAACCAATCATGCGCGTGAATTGCATCGGGCTGATGATTTTTCACAAACTTCCGAACGTATTTGCCATAACGCCTCTGCACAGCGCGCATCGGGGAAAGGCCGTATTCATCCTTGGCATTTTCACGGTCTTCCTCTGAGCCGTTATTATATGCACCCAAATCGTGATAATTCGGTGGCAAAGGAGTGGCTGAATATACATCCATATAGTCAATCTCGGGATGCTTGGCGGTATAAGGAATAATAAAGTCAATATCAACACCCTCTGAAACGAGCGCTTTCGACATCTGATAGCAGGCAACACCAAGTCCGCCACTATTGTGCGGAGGAAGTTCCCACCCAAGCATTAAAATTTTCATCTCTGAGTTAATTGTAGAACTACGCTTATGTTTTTTCAAGGGATTTTGGGATCTTTTTCACGAGTTTTTTATTTTTCACAATTTTAACATTTGCGACAAAGCTAATTCGTGATAAAATAAGTGCTATAGGAGTGTAGCTCAGGTGGCTAGAGCACTGGTCTCCAAAACCAGGTGTCGGGGGTTCGAGCCCCTCCACTCCTGCCAAGATTCTCGCTGGAAAGAGAATCTTTTTTATTAGTCAAAAATCTGCTATAATTTCTCAATATGAAACCTTTATCACCTTCACTTCCGCATATTATCGCCATGGTTGGTGCGCCAGGTTCAGGGAAGACGCAATTCGCTGTAGAATTTGCGAAGATTTTCAATTCTCCAGTGGTAAGTTCTCGACAATTTGAAGTTTTTACGGACAATACAAAAACCATTTCTGACGCAACATTGTCGCTTTTGGAAGAATTTTTGAAGACTAAGCAAACTGTTATTTTGGACGGATCAACGGATCAGCGCACGAATCGTATGCGTATCAATCGCCTTGCCAGGGAATATGGATATAAAGTCCTATTTGTTTGGGTACAAACCGATCCAGCCACAGCCAAACATCGTTGGATAAAGACTTACGGCGGAAATGACGAATCTTTTGAGCGACGATTGAAGCAATTCTCAGCACCACACAGCAGTGAATCCTACGTCGTGATCAGCGGTCGTCACACCTTAAGTAGTCAGGCTCGCACTGTTCTTAAGCAAATCGGTGCCAGTCGCCCAGAAGCTCCACGCCGCCCAATTGCCGGAAATCGCATTAACATAGGTTAGTTATGGCAATTATTACCGACGAAGAATTCGGAGAAATTGTCGTTAAAAAACGCAGCCTGGCGAAGAGCGTTAGTTTGAAAATTGCGCCAGATGGACGAATACAAATCACAATGCCGCCATATGCGCCGCTGCTGGCCGCAAAGGCATTGATTAAAACTTCTCGAAAGCAAATCCGCGAACTAGTTTCTCAATACCGAGAAAAACTTTCTTACACGAAAAATCAGCAAATTGGCAAAAGCCATCATTTATTGATACAAACAACCGCGAAACCTTCGAATGTAAAAATCGTCGGAACGCAGATATTGGCAGAAATCAACGAGGCGGAATCCGTCGAATCGGCCGCAAACCAACAACTTATCCGCAGTAAAATTCTGGCAGCTCTCAGAAAAGAAGCCAAGTCGTATCTGCCGAGGCGATTGTCGTTTTTAGCGGAAGAACACGGCTTTTCTTTTGCTCGGAGTAAAATCACACACTCATCGAGTCGCTGGGGAAGCTGCTCTTCATCTGGAACGATTAGCTTGAACATCGGGATGATGAACTTGCCATTTGAGCTAATTGATTACGTAATTATCCACGAATTATGTCACACCAGGCATATGAATCACTCGACGAAATTCTGGGACGAAGTTGCCAAATTTGACCCGCATTATAAAATCCACCGAAATGAATTGAAAAAATATTCGCCATACATATAGAAACGCATATGCTTATGTTATACTTTAGCTATGTGGGCGCTAATTTTTCTATTGATCACTCTGAGTGTTGTTTTAGGTGTTATAGCTATTGTTTTACATAAAATATTGTCGGAAATTAGCGATAAATCTGATTATAAAAATGATAAAAAAAGCCTCAGCGAGCATCAAAGAATGGTCACGCTTATCAATAATATCACCGACGCGATTCTCAGTACGGACGAACACGGAATTATCAATACGTACAATTCTGCGGCGCTTAATTTAATTGATACGAACAGCGGAATTAACGGCGAGCATATCAGTCAGGTGTTAAATCTTGAGACGACGGATAAAAAGCCGATTGACATTTTTAAGGAACTCACCAAGTCTTCCGCAATTCGCCAGCGTGACGACATTCTGATGAAAATCGAAGATGGCGATTATATTCGCTTGGAAGTTACGCTTGCGCCAGTTCAAGGCGGCGACAAGATGACGCCGGACGGGTACGTGCTTATTTTGCGCGACATCACGAAGACGAAGAGCCTCGAAGAGGAGCGTGATGAGTTTATTAGCGTAGTTAGTCACGAATTGCGCACACCAATTGCTATTGCTGAAGGTTCGCTGAGTAACGCCAAATTGCTGGTCGAGCGTAAAATGACTAGCAAAATTCCCGAAGCCATTGACGAATCTCATAAGCAAATTTTATTCTTAGCGCGAATGATCAACGACCTCAGTACGTTATCACGCGCCGAGCGAGGAGTAGCTGATGAAACGGAAATAATTGACGTGACAGAGTTGGCGGCTCAGATAAATTCCGAATATTCACCTCAGGCGGGCGAAAAAGGTTTGGCTTTCAATTTGGATATCGGCGGGCGACTTGGCGCGGTTAAAGTTTCTCGTCTATATCTGGAGGAAATTCTCCAAAACTTCATCACCAACGCCATTCGATATACACAAAAAGGCTCCATAACTTTATCAATCAAGAAAAATAAATCTGGCGAAATCACCTTCAAGGTTATTGACACGGGAATTGGCATTAGCAAAGCCGACATAGCAAAAATTTTCGACAAGTTTTACCGCGCAGAAGATTATAGAACCCGCGAGACGAAAGGCACGGGATTAGGTCTATACGTTTCCGCTAAGTTGGCGAAGAAATTGGGCTGCAAAATTGAGGTAGAAAGCCGATTAAACCACGGATCGACGTTCGGATTCAAGCTGAAAGAGTTCAAAAATAATGACAAATAATATTCGGTCAACTTGTTTTTTTGGCTCGGATGAATTACAATGACTATTGACAGTCTGTGAAAAACAGACTTTTTAAATTGGGAGAAAATATGGCACAGAAAGGCAAGGCAAGCAGCAAAACTACGGTTCGTCGAATCAAGGCTACCGACGACGCGCCAAAAAAAGAAAAAGCTGTAGCGAAAAAAATCAATAAACCAACCAAAATCACCACAAAAGCGTCTAAAAAATCTGGCGAAAAAGGTGGATTGATTGGATATTTCAAGGGCGCTTGGGAAGAGTTGAAGCTAGTTCGCTGGCCAACCCGCTCAGCAACTTGGGCAATGACAGCGGCGGTGCTTATCTTCACCTTTGTGTTTGTCGTTCTGATTTTATTACTTGACGCCGCATTCAACTGGGGCTTTAACCAAATTTTGAAATAGAGGAGATATTATGAGTTCAAAACGATATGACGACAGTAAGCAATGGTATGCAATTCATACCTATTCTGGCTACGAAGAAAAAGTTGCTGAATCAATCCGCCAGCGAATCAACGGCGTCGATATGGCTGATAAGATTTTTGACGTTATCGTGCCAAAGGAAAAACAGATCCAAATTCGCAACGGTAAGCGTAAAATTGTTGAGGCTAAAATTTTCCAGGGTTATGTCTTAGTCGAGATGAAATTGACCGACGAAACTTGGTACATTATCCGCAACACGCCAGGCGTTACGGGATTTGTGGGCGCCGACACTACGCCAACTCCAGTTTCTGAAAAAGAAATTGCGAAGATTAAAAAGCGAATGGGCGTTGAAGAGCCAAAGCATCAGATTGATTTCTCAGAGGGCGAAGTTGTTTCAATTATCGACGGTCCGTTCAAGGGCTTTGACGGCGCCGTGAGCGAAATTGACGCATCTAAGGGTACTCTGAAGGTTATGGTCAGTATGTTTGGTCGTGACACTCCAGTCGAGTTGGACGCCTTGCAGGTTAAAAAAGTTTAGCTTGCAATTTTAAGCATTTTTCGATATAATATTCGAGTTACGCACTACAAACTATAAGGAAGAACTATGGCAAAGAAAATTATTGGTAATTTGAAATTACGCATTCCAGCCGGTCGAGCAACAGCAGGTCCTCCAGTGGGATCAACGCTTGGTCAGTGGGGACTAAACATGATGGACTTCATTAATCCATTCAATGACGCTACAAAAGACATGATGGGTAAGGACGTAATTGTTCACATTCAAGTTTACGAAGACCGAACATTTACTTGGAACTCACTTGGTCAGCCAGTTGACGATATGATTCGTGAAAAAGCTGGGATCCAAAAGGGCAGCGGCAAGCCACACTCAGACAAGGTCGGTAAGATTACTCGCGCACAATTGCAAGAAATCGCTGAGGCGAAAAAAGACCAATTGAACGCAATCGACATCGAAGGCGCAATGAAAGTTATTGCCGGATCGGCACGCTCAATGGGCGTTGAAGTTGTCGACTAATCTACAGAACTTTTAGCAAATAGCCCCGGACTTCTCGGGGTTATTTTATGGGAAGATGTAATAAATGATTGTGAATAATATTTTAGATGACAGCGCAATCTCCGCGCTTAAAAATGGGCAATTGATAATTACTAAAACTGACACGATTTACGGAATATTAGCCGCTGCCAATTCAGAAAAAGCCGTCGAGAGATTATACGAAGTTAAGCGGCGCCCCTTGGATAAACCCGTTATTATTTTGGTTGCGGATATTGACGACATTCCTAATCTCACGCCATCGATCAAGCATAAATATCAAGAAATCTCCAAAAATAGACCAACGACAATCGTCACCAAAGTGAGTCCTAATTTTCTGCCACATCTTCCGAGAAACGGCGGAACATTGGCATTCAGAGTCGTACCAGAATCTCCATTAGCAGAGTTAATTCGAACCGTCGGCCTTTTGGTCGCGCCCAGCGCAAATCCATCAGGAGAAGAACCGGCAAAGAACGTCACCGAAGCAATAAATTACTTCCACGAATTAGTGCCGATTTATGTCGATTCTGGAGAAGTCGCCGACGCTCAACCGTCGCAAATTGTCCGAATCAATGAGGGCGGGGAAATTGAGTTTTTAAGAAGATAATCCTCGAAGAATTATCAAAAAATCGCCAAATAAAAAAGACTTCCTCTGAATTACAGGGAAGTCTTTTTTATGAGAGTTACTTCACAAACGGATGCGCAATCTCCAAATCTGGGCGCTTTTCCGCAATTCTCAGCAGCTCGTTATACTTAGCAATTCGCTCTGAACGCGACATCGAGCCGGTCTTAATTTGACCCGTGCCCAAACCGACCGCCAAGTGAGAAATCGTTACGTCCTCCGTCTCGCCAGATCGGTGGCTCATCACTGTATTCCAGCCAGCGTTCTTTGCCATCAAAACAGCTTGAATCGTCTCAGTCAATGTACCAATTTGGTTCGGCTTGATTAAGATCGCATTGCCAGCCTTTTCTTCGATTCCGCGCTTCAATCGCTCGACATTCGTCACCAAAAGATCGTCGCCAACCAATTGCGCAAAATTGCCCAAATCAGCCGTCATTTTCTCCCAATCTTCCCAAGCTTCTTCGTTCAATCCATCCTCAATCGAGAGAACAGGGACGCGTTCCAACAGGGCTTTATACGTGCGAATCATTTCATCAGCCGACAGAATTCGGTGTTCAGTCGCCAAGTTATATTTGCCGTCCTTGTAAAGCTCGCTAGCCGCAACATCCAGCGCAAAACCAAAGTCCACGCCTAATTTATAGCCAGCCTGCTCGATGGCGCGAGATAGCAACAAAATAGGCTCCATATTACCATTCCTGACATGAGGTGCATAGCCGCCCTCATCGCCAACCGTCGTAGGATAGCCTTCGTCTTTCAGGATTTTTGCCAACGCATGGAAAACTTCCGCGCTCATTCGAACTGCGTCCGCAAAAGTTGCCGCGCTAGTTGGAATAATCATATATTCCTGAAA
>CALHZJ010000097.1 GCA_938041005.1 uncultured Candidatus Saccharibacteria bacterium
GCCTACGCCAGCCTTGAGCGCCTCTTGATAACTTTCTGCCACCGCCAAAAAGCCTAATTTGTTACCGCCGATGATTCCTAATTTTCCCGCTTGGTCGCGTCGTTCTGGCTTGTTCCATTCGACATCTGGAAAAAGTGGCTTCCCTGGTTCTTGTTTTTGCCAAAATTTCATATCCATTACAAATCTACCTCAATACTCACCGGACAATGGTCGCTGCCCATTTGTTCTGGATGAATTTGCGGATTAGTAACGCGATTTGCAATTTCACGCGACGCTAGCCAATAGTCAATCCGCCAACCAACATTTCGCGCTCTGGCATTTGCCCAGTGTGTCCACCAACTATAAGCGCCAGTTTTTTCGGGGAAAGCCGCCCGGAAAGTGTCTGTGAATCCAGCGTCCAAATAGTTTTGAAAACCTTCTCTTTCTTCGTTGGTGAAGCCGTGCTTGCCGACGTTGGGCTTTGGATTTGCCAAATCAATCTCCTGATACGCCACGTTCATATCGCCACAATAAAGGACCGGCTTTGACGATTCCAATTCCTCCAGATAAGCCAACACCGCCTTATCCCATTTTTTATATCGCAAATCTAATCGGCTCAAATCCCCTTTTGAGTTCGGAGTGTAGCAATTGACAACCCAGAAATCGTCAAATTCGGCGGTGATAATTCGTCCTTCGTCGGCTGGATTGCCGTATTCGTCGCCCGTTAAGTCAAATTGCTCAATGATGTTTGGCGGAAAACCGTCACGCCAGCTTAAGGGCGGGATTTTTGAGAAAATCGCCGTGCCGGAATAGCCTTTTTTGGCGGCGGAATAGAAATGTTCGTGATAATTCGGCAGGTCAATTTCAACTTGATCTCTGGTGGCTTTGGTTTCTTGTAGACACAGAATATCTGGATCGTACGTGTTAATAAACTTCGCGAATTCACCTTTATTGATGACCGCACGAATGCCGTTTACATTCCAAGAGAAAAGCTTCATAGTTTTATTATACCGTGATGATATAATTTAATGAATATGCTACAAATGTACGATAAGTTTTTGGGCGAAATATCAAGCGATTTCATGGATGTCGGAGGTGTGAAAACTGCTTATTATTTTTATCAAGGCGGCTCGAATAAAACTATTTTGCTAATTCACGGCATTGGTGGCGATTTCCACGGGATGATTCCGCTGGCTTACCACCTGAAAAATGACGCGAATTTGGTGTTTGTTGACTTGCCTTCTCACGGCAGAAGCCAATTGATAAAAAATATGAAAATGAACGACGTTGAAAATTGGGCGATGAATTTGATGTCGGCTTTTGACGGTAAAGGCGTGTCAATTGACGAGGTTGTTGCTCATTCGCTTGGATGTTTGGCGGCAAATAAAATGCGATGCCGGAAAATTTGGTACATCAGTCCTCCGATTAAAACTTCGGCTATATCGAGAATTTCCTCGTCGTTCTTTTACTGCACTCGTCGGGCGAATCAATATATTTATTTGAACTATTATTTTTCGGTGTTCCGTGGGCTGTGCTTGGTGAATAATAGGCGGAAAAGTACCGTGGATTTGATACGGTGGCTGACGAAAAATACGCAAGTAACGCGGCGGCAATATTTGGAGCAATCGAAAATTGCGCGGGACATTTCTCGAGTCAATAAAATTATTATTTCTGAGCGTGAGTTTACAGGACTTATAGTTGGGCGGCGGGACAAGATTTCGCTTCCTGTGAACGCCGCCGATGGTGTAAAAATTGATAAATTCGTGGAGCTTGATACGGGACATTTGTCGGTGTTGGATAGCCCAGAACTGGTTGCCGAATTGATATTGGCGGAATAATTATTTGCTATACTGTAGATATGAGTAAGAAAGACGATAAAAAACTAATTGTTAATATGATTTCTGAGAGCGAATTTACTGTTCAGGGTCATGGTGTACATACGGCCTTTGTAGAGATGACAAATGCACTTAAAGATCGTGATGATATTGATATTGCGGTGAATAAGGCGCGGTTAGACGCGGATATCGTCCATGTACAAACTACTGGACTGTATTCGATGAAAAAAATGCGTCAATCTGGCGGAAAGAAGGTCGTGTCTGCTCATGTTGTACCAGCTTCTTTTATAGGCAGTATTAAGGGCGCGAAGTTGCTAGAGCCACTTGCTCGTGCGTATTTACGATGGTTTTACAATAAAGCTGACTTGGTTTTAGCGGTATCTGATTATACAAAGAACGAACTGGAAAAAATTGGTGTCAAGAAGCCAATTTCTATATTATATAACACTATAGATACGGCAAAATATGCCAATTCACCGGCGAAGAAGAAATCTGCTAGACAAAAGCTTGGCATTAGCAATGATGCTTTTGTGGTCGTTGGAAGTGGTCAAGTGCAGCCACGTAAACGTGTCGATGTGTTTTTTAATATGGCAGAAAAGATGCCTGATGTGGAGTTTGTGTGGGTCGGCGGCGTGCCGTTTGGAGTGATTGCGGCTGAGAATGGTGCTATGCAAAGAATGATGAATAATCCGCCAAAGAATTTGAAATTTACTGGCGTGATACCGCTTGATGATGTTGCTGATTATTACCGTGCGGCAGATGTATTTGTATTGCCGAGCGAGCAGGAAACCTTCGGTTTGGTTGTTGTTGAGGCCGCTGCTGCAGGATTGCCTGTTGTCTTGCGAGATATTTCTGATTATGACACAACATTTAGAGATGGGGCGGTAATGGCTTCGTCTGATAGCGATTTTGTTGCTCAAGTAGATAAACTGAGGCGAAATAAGAAATTTTATAGCCAACAATGCCGATTAGCAGAAAAGATTGCCAAACGTTTTGACAGCAGCGCTGGCGCCGAGCGATTAGTCGAATTTTATCGATCGCTGATATAAATGGTATAATGGGGCTATTATGAGGATAGGACTTTTTACGGACAGCTACAGACCGTCCATTAACGGTATCG
>CALHZJ010000098.1 GCA_938041005.1 uncultured Candidatus Saccharibacteria bacterium
TTATGTTATTAAAAATCACCCTAACTACGGGTGATTTTCTTATGGTGAAAAATTTCAATTCTTGGTGCGGATGAAAGGACTTGAACCTTCACGCCGTGAGGCACATGCTCCTAAGGCATGCGTGTCTACCAATTCCACCACATCCGCATAACCCGATTATATCAAAACAAATTCTACTTATCAACTGTCCGCGCTTATGCTAAAATTGGAGTAACATACCAAGGAGGATTGATGAATAAAGTTGCGAAATATTTGAATGAACATCTTAGTGGCGAAGTCGCGTCGCAGGATTTTGCATTGAGTCAAGTTGAGATCGATAATGGACTTTTGGCGCGCCGACCAGAAATGATTGTCCGAGCGGCTAATATGAACGACATCAGGAAAGTGATGCGATTTTGTTCTCAACTGGCAGAGAAAGGCCATGTTTTACCTGTATTTGTTCGTGGTTGTGGCAATGATGAAACTGGCGCGGCGACGAATAAGGGTATTGCAATTGACGAAAAAACGTATATGAATCGTGTGGTTGGTATTGATCCTCGTCAGCAACTGATTCATGCTCAAGCGGGAATTTCTCTTTCGGCAATCAACGCAACTTTGTCTACTCATAAAGGCTTGGGTCTGCCGCGAACTTCATATGTGGCGGAAGAAGGCACGATTGGTGGCGCAATTAACACAGCTCCATCTGGAATGTTATCTGGCGCGCATGGTCGTTTTGCTGACGCGATTCAGCAGCTTGAGATTGTCCTAAGTAACGGTGACGTGATTCAGACTGGTCGCATATCTCGACGCGAATTGAGTAAGAAAAAAGGTTTATCGACGTTTGAGGGCGAGATTTATCGAGAGATTGACAATCTAATCTCAGATAACGCCGAGCTGATTTCGCAAATGGATCCAGCTTTGCCAGATACGGTTGGCTACAGCGGGATTTCTCGGGTGAAGCAAAAAGACGGGTCGTTTGACTTGACGCCGTTGTTTATTGGTAGTCAGGGAAGTCTGGGTGTGATTTGCGAAGTTATTATGAAGGCGCAATTTATTCGTCCAGAATATTCAGTTGTTGCCGCATCATATAAAAAGTTGTCAGACGCGCAATCAGCCGTGGAATTAGCAATGAAAAATAAGGCGTCTGCGGTGGAAATAATCGATGGGCGATTCTTCCGTCAGGCTGCGGTCGTCGGTAAAGTGGTTGAGTGGGCGCCGAAAGAATGCTTTAAGGGTGCGGTGGTCTTGGCTATCTTTGACGACTTTTCTGACAGGGCGCGTAATAAAGCCGCGAAGAAATTGACTAGAAAATTGGAATCATCAGAAGCAATTGACATAAAAACTCTGCACTTGGAAGAGCAGGATTTGTTCAGTTTGCATTCTGTTTTGGCTTTGGCGGAAACTCCGAGCGAGCCGCATATGATCACGCCGCGCGTTTTCTCAGGGATTTTAATGGCGCCAGAAAAGATTGACAGTTTTCTTAATGAGTTGAAGTCGCTGGAATCTAAGTATGGCGTGGATTTGCCAGTTTTTGTTGATTTTTCAAGTGATTATATTTCTCTACATCCGACGTTTGATAGTAAAAAGGTGAGTGAACGCCAGAAGATTCTTCAGTTGTTGGCGGAAATTTCTCAGATTGTTAATAAGTACGAAGGTTCGTTTGCAGGATTTGGTGGCGACGGAAGATTGAAGGCTAACTTTATTTATAAGAACCTGCCAGATGATGAAAAACAACTATACGCAAAGGTGAAAAAAATCTTTGATCCAGCTGGAATTTTTAATCCAGGAATTAAAGCGGAGGCTCAGCCAAAGGAACTGGCGGCGGAATTAAACGCGTGGTGCAAGCTTCGTAATCAAGCTTGATACTAGGTGAGAATTGGGCTATAATTGACGCGTAGCCCATGCGGATGTGGCGGAATTGGTAGACGCGCTAGCTTCAGGTGCTAGTGTACGCAAGTACGTGAAGGTTCAAGTCCTTTCATCCGCACCAATATTTGACAATTTTTCACCATAAGAAAATCACCCGTAGTTAGGGTGATTTTTAATGT
>CALHZJ010000099.1 GCA_938041005.1 uncultured Candidatus Saccharibacteria bacterium
TATACCATGGAAAGGGAGGGCTTGTCTACTTTTTCTCTATGTTAGACGTCGACTTTTTATGATAAGACAGCATAGCCCAAGAGCTATATATTAAAACGACCAGAGAAATAACAATAGGAGAGAAATATAAATTGATCATACCAATAGTCGACAAGACTTTTACGATAAGCGCGTCTTTATTGGCAATGAGGAAAAATAGCCCGAATCGTAAAAAGATGACTAATACATAAAATACGACCGTCGCACATCCAATGGCAGTCAAGACTTTTGAAACTTTATCAGTAATCCAATATCGTCCAATTTTATACCAATAGATTGAAATGCAAGCGAGTATGATAGCATACGCCCCTAAGATGTGACACAGAGGACCAATGAACGACTTAAATATATCAGACGTGGCACTAATGAGGTTCGCCGAGATGAGACAAATTATCACAAAAACTACAGTTCGTTTAAAAGCTGGGTTACTTTGGTCATTATGCTGATCATTATTCATAGAATTAGTATACCACGTTTATCACTTGAGATTTTTCTGAAAATTCGCCATAATAAAAGCATGAAAAAGGGCGGGATTTACTTTAAGCCTCACGCAATTTCCAGATTTTGGCTAAGGAGGTTGTGTGAAGTGGCATTACTGAGTTGCTTCACAATTATTCTTTTATACGCATGGGCACGATTTATACCGACCGGTTATCAACTACCAATCGGATTATCGGTCTCAGATTTGGCGGCTGGCGTAGCAGGAGTCGGCAGCTTAATTGTGTTGATTTTATGTTTTTGGCTTCCCAGAAAACACGAAACTGAAATCGGAATTTTCGTATATTTGTTAACCGTCGCTGTCGCCGCAACCACCATAATTACCAGCGGCGGAGTCATTTCTCCATTCCTAGTTATGTGGATTATCGTGGCAATTTTCGCAGGATTTTTCGGCGCAATAATCTTAGGAATAATGGGACTTTTGGTTATTCTGCAGACTATAGCCACCAGCGTTCAACAGGGAATAAACATACAATTCATCATCGGCTACCTATTCTTCGGATTTTTGCCTTTGATTTTTAGCCTTGTTCTATGGATTCGCCGCCAAAAAACTGATGACAATACGTCCAATCTGGAGAATAGACTTTCCGCGGTTGAAAGTAAATCTGACGTAGTGATTAATGCCATCGATGACGGCGTTCTGGCGATCTCCAAAGACGGCAACATCGAACTGATAAATCCATCCGCCCAACAAATCATCGGCTGGGACCAAGGCGACGCGCTCGGACTCAACTGGAAAAGCGTCTTAAAACTCGTCACCTCAGACGGAAAGGACGTAGAAGACCTCGAGAATCCAATAGCCCAATCTCTATCAAAAAACCAGCCAACGCACAACGATAAATTATTCCTATTGACCAGCTCTGAAAAACGCATTTTAGTGTCAATCGTCAGCTCTCCAGTCGGCACAGACGGCGAAGGAATCATCGTAGTTTTCCGCGACATCACCAAAGAAAAAGCCGAGGAGCGCGAGCAGGCCGAATTTATTTCCACCGCCAGCCACGAGATGCGCACGCCAGTTGCATCAATTGAGGGCTATTTGGGTCTGGCGTTAAATCCAGCCACCGCTCACATCGATGAGAAAGCCCGCGATTTTATTACCAAAGCCCACGAATCAGCGCAACATCTGGGGCGATTATTCCAAGATCTCCTCGACATTAGCAAAGTTGAAGACGGGCGAATGAAAAACAACCCGAAGATCATCAATGTAAACGAATTTTTGAAGGATATTTTTGATGGTTTAGCGACGAAAGCTAACGAAAAGCAGCTCAATTATATCTTCATGCCAGACATAATTGATGAGGGTAAGGAGAAGTCATTGCAGCCGATTTTTTATGCCAATATTGACCCCGACCATTTTCGGGAAGTTGTCAGCAATTTGATTGAAAATGCCATCAAGTACACACCGTCAGGCGAAGTTGTCGTCAATATTACCGGCGACGACAAACAGATTTCTGTAAGCGTGAAAGATAGCGGCATTGGTATTCCTGCCGAAGATATTCCGCATTTATTCCAGAAATTTTATCGGGTGGACAATTCTGACACGCGAGAAATTGGCGGAACTGGCTTGGGGCTATATTTGAGTCGCCGCTTGGCCGAGGCGATGTCTGGAAACTTGCGAGTTGAAAGTAAATATAAAGAGGGGAGTACTTTCTATCTGGAAATTCCTCGTATGAATAGTTCGGAAGCTAAGCAGCGATTAGAATCTACAGAAACCAAAAAGCCCGAAGATAAAACTCCAGATTCTCTGGCTTCAGAAAAAACTGAAATTGCCACAGAAGAGAAGACGGAAGATGTCGCAATTGAAAATAATAGCGAAATTGTCGATTTAAATCCAGTCGTAATCACAACTCCAGAAAATCCAGCTCCAGCCACGCCCGCAGTCCCGACGACCCAGCCAGAAATTCCACAACCAGCCAGAAATTCTTCCGAGCCGACGCTGGCTGAAATTGAGGAAGAGTTACGCAAAAAGCGTCAGCAATTGTCCATACCTGGTCGCGAATAATAACCATAAGGGCTATGGATTTTTTGTCAAAACTTCAGTATAGTATAAATATATGACAAAAATTTTATTGGTTGAGGACGACAAAAGTTTACGCGAAATTTACGGCGTACGACTTTTGGCGGAGGGCTACGATATCGTTTCGGCGGGCGACGGAGAAGAAGCTCTAGCCATGGCAATTAAAGAACGTCCGCGATTAATTTTAAGTGACGTGATGATGCCGAAGATTTCCGGATTTGATATGTTGGATATTTTACGCTCGACGACAGAAACAAAAGACGTTAAGGTGATTATCATGACCGCACTGTCATCAGAAGATCAGCGAAAACGCGGCGAGCAACTTGGCGCTGATAAATACTTGGTGAAATCTCAGGTGGGAATCGAAGATGTAGTGAGAGCAGTTCACGAAGCCCTGGGCGACCTTCCTGGAGTCGGCACAAATCCAGTGCCAGTTTCACAACCAACTCACACGTACGAGCCGGTTACTCCAGCACCTCAGCCAGCTCCAGCAGCGCCGCAACCAGTTACTAGACCTGATATTTCTTCATTGTCGCCGCAACCAACTGCTCCCGCTACAACGCCAACGACTCCTGTAGTAAATCCGCTTATACAACAACATCCACAACAAGCATTCGCTCCAGCGCCGCAACCACTACCTCAACCAGCGCAGACTCCAGTACCGCAACCGATTCCAACACCGCAGCAGCAGCCAGCAGTCCTACCACAACCCATGGCGCCATTTTCATCACCTGCGCCGCGACCCTCAGGGCTTGGTGACCGCATTATTCAACCTTTACCAGCTGACGATTCTCAGAATTCGGTAGACATCTCTAAACTTATGGCAGAAGAATTAGACGATACACAGAGGATTTCTCAACCAATTCCAGAGTCTCAACCGGCGCAAGCTCCAGCGCCACAATCAATTCCGACACCTCAGCCAGCACCAAATCCTATTGAACAGGTTAACTCGATGCCCCTCGCCCAAACACAACCCCAAGAGCAAAACATTCCACATCAACCATCAGAACCTCAGTTACCACAATTTCCACCGATAAATCCGCAACAATGATAAACCCAGATACAAAGCAAGAATCTTGGCGCCTCAATAAATTCGTGGCGCTATGCTTGGGTGTTTCTCGCCGAAAAGCCGACAAATTGATAGAAAAAGGGAAGATTACTATTGACGGTCAGCCTGCCAGATTGGGTCAACAGATCTCCGACGCAAATAAAATTTCCTACAACGGCAAATTGCTAGAATTGCAATCCAAACAACTCATCATCCTACATAAGCCAACTGGATATCTTTGTTCGCGCGCCTCTCAGGGTGGCGTTCCGACAATCTACAAATTGCTACCGAAGAATCTTCACCACTTAAAACCCGTTGGTCGCCTGGATAAAGACAGCTCCGGGCTGATTCTCATGACGAACGACGGCGATTTTGCTCACAGCATGACACATCCGTCGTTTTATAAAATTAAGCGATATCTCGTTACAATCGACCAACCATTGCAGCCTCTACATCGCCAGATGATTAACGATTTTGGCGTGCAGCTTCCTGACGGACGCAGTCAATTGACGCTAGAAAGACAACACGAAGGCGATGATTATCGCTGGATAGTGGAAATGAGCGAGGGAAGGAATCGTCAAATTCGGCGAACTTTCGATGCGTTAGGCTACACTGTCAAAAAACTCCACAGAACAAACTTCGGCAATTATTCGCTCGGCGACCTCAAGAGAGGCGAATGGCGAGAGGAGAAATTCACGAATTCATAATTTACTCCGCGGCTCTTTACATTTTACGGTAAATATTGTAATATAGCTTTTGTGCTAAATTTGACAGAAAGTGCAATTGTAAAATGGAAACGCTAGGGCGCGAATCTGAGCCTTTGCCCTCAGAAAAACTAAGAGCAGTCATAAGTAACCTTAAGAAAGAAAGATCGGATACCATAGAAAAACTGTTCTATGAGAATGATGAGCCCAATATTTTACCAAAACTCCTAGAAAACCAAATCTACGCTTACATCGAACTTATTAAAGAGGTTGAGAAACGTACTAAGAAATTTGAATATCCTATATCCGTAGCGTTCAAAGATGACGACAATAACACTTACTACTGCATACATAACCCCGAAGAAAATTACTACATAACACTTTACCCAAATCCAATTAGCAAACAACCTCCAAAGGCCTACATCCACAATTACACCAGAAATGATGACGAGAGCGAGGGATATAAACTAGACATAGAGACCGAAGAATTCATAGCAAAAAGCGGCCTGAGCTGTTTTGAGGATTTCCTGAAAATAATTCGCCCATGCGAGGCTTATATAAATAGCGTGCTCGCCAAAATGTCTTAAAACTGCTATAATATACAATCATGTCTAAATTACCAACAGTCGCCATCATCGGGCAAGCCAACGTCGGCAAAAGCTCATTATTCAATCGCTTGACGCGCTCTCGCACGGCCATAGTCGCCAGGGAAGCTGGCACGACACGCGACAATGTCGTTGGTAAAGTTTCGTACAAACGACGCAACGTAGATTCTGCGCCGTCAGATGACTATTCGCAATTTTGGCTCATCGACACAGCCGGACTTAAGACTGCCGAGGATGAATTCGAGGCGACCATTCAGGACCAAATCGCTGACGCCTCCGCCGCCGCTGATGTAATCCTCGTAACCGTCGATTCCACTGTTTATCCTTCTGACGCCGATCGACAATTAGCCAAAAAAGCCCTAAAAAGTGGCAAGCCAGTCATTCTAATCGCCAATAAAGCAGACTTAAAAGGCTCTCTTTCTATCGACGAATTCAAACGACTCGGCATTAAAAACATCATAAAAACCTCCGCAGAGCACAGCATTGGCATTTCGGAGCTTCTTGACAGCATTGCCGAACTTATTCCGCCAGCCACCGAAACCGCACCTGACGACATCATTCGCGTCGCGCTAATTGGTCGACCAAACGTCGGAAAGAGTAATCTATTCAACACTTTAGCGGGCAAGCAGCAAGCCATCGTCGCCAACGTTGCGGGTACAACTCGCGACGTAAACCGCGTTCAAGTTCGTTATCACGGACAAGCAATTGAATTGCTCGACACCGCTGGAGTTCGCCGCCAAGGAAAGCAGGAAACTGGAATTGAAAAGTTCTCAGTTCTTCGCACAATGCAAGCCATCAACGAAGCCGACGTTTGTCTGCTTCTTATGGACGTCAATGAGCTTAACGTTCAATTGGATCAGCGCCTAGCTGGAATTATTGACGAGGCGGGCAAGGGGCTTGTTCTGGTCGTCAGCAAATGGGACTCCGTCGAGGGTAAAGACGCTTATACTCATGATGAAATTGCGCCACAAATCAGCTATAATTTCAAGTTTACCCCATACGCACCGTTAATATTCACCTCTTCCGTCACGGGACAAAATGTCGCCAAATTGTTTGACCTAGCGCTTGATATTTATAAACGTCGTCGCCAAGAATGTAAAACTCGTGCCTTAAACGATATCTTACAGAAAGCCATCGCCGCACATCCGCCAGCTGGCCTGAAAAACTCGCACCCGAAACTTCGCTACATTGTCCAGACAGATATTGCTCCGCCATGGTTTGTTATTTATGGCAGCAATCTGAAGTTTGTCCACTGGAGCTACAAACGTTATCTGGAGCGAACTTTACGCGAGGCTTTCAATTTTGCAGGAACGCCAATTAAAATGTCTTTCCGCGACGAAAAGCAATTAAAGGCCAATCGTGAACGCGTTGCGCGCGGTCTGGCGCCAGTCACGAAAGCCTACAAGCAGGCCAAAAACGCCGAAAAACTCGCTTAATCCTA
>CALHZJ010000100.1 GCA_938041005.1 uncultured Candidatus Saccharibacteria bacterium
TGCATATAACCATCAAAAGCACTCACTAGTTCAGCATTTACACCCTTAGAGTTTTCTCTCCATATGTACTGAATAGCTAGACCGTCATCAAATGCGCGCTTGGCTTCATCATTGACTGCCTTGTCTGATCTAATATCGTCTATGAATTTCTTCTGTAGTGGTGAAGTTACTCTTGGTGCTTCGGCGCCTGTTCGTTGCCATTTACCAAAGATATTTCTGTATTCATAGAATGAATGGTATGCGCCCTTCTCGTCCTTATAAATCATCTGTCGTGTATTGTGGGTAGCTGTATTTGCAGTAGTTGTAGGTGCTGGGACCGCGTGTTCCGCTCCAGGTAGTTTAATCTTTTCTTTTACTTCTGGTGCTATTTCGTCTATTGGGCGTAATCGTCCATTTTCATCTAACATACTACCAGCGCGGGCGTTGGTGTTTAGTAGCGCCCTTTCTCCAGTAATGTCATAGCCCTTCTGCTCGGCTAGTTTAGCAAATTGTTTTGCAACAGCTTTTTCGTCAATACCAGTAGCTACACTAGCATTATGTACTATATCTGCTATTTTGTGCCTTGGACCTTCATCTAATCCTCTATTCAGTATTTCTCCTAATGCCTGCTGCTTTTCAATTCGCTCTTTTTCTGCCTTAGCCTCTTCAGTACGTCGTTCTTCTTCCGCCTTCGCTTCTTCTATTTTCTTTTGCTTCTCAGCCTCTACCTTAGCCTCTTCAGCGTGTCGCTCTGCAATCATCTTCTGGGCTTCTTTAATGACGTCTGGATCCCTACGCCATTCTGCCAATAGAGTTTTTCGCTCTCTTTCTGCGCGTCGTGCTTCAGCTACTCGCTTAATTTCATCGATAAATGCGTCGATATCGTCATACCCCATCTCCTGAGCAACCGTATCGATATCTTGCTTACCAGTACGGCGTTTATAGTTAGACGGTAGATCTCCAGCCAACTCCTTTCCTAGGTGGTGTCGTAGGTCGTCTACATGCAGGCGTGGGATACTCCACGTCAATCCATGACTTCCGAGGATATTTGTGTCATTATGTTCTAGGAATAGATTCTGGTCTATATTCTCATATATAAACTCGTCTATAGCCTCTCTTAGCTCCCTAGTCATCCTAGGCTTAGGGTTGGCTTCCATTTCGTTAATAGTTTCTTGAAGAGGGTGTTGATAACGGTTGTCTGTATTGACATCTTGAGGATTGTTTGGTATACTAGAGTTGTTAATCGACTGGTCAAGCGCATCTGCGCTAATAGCGGAACCATAGAGTCCGCGCCCAGTCGATTTTCTTATGCCTGAAATATCATAAGCTAACACATTGCCTAATTTATCTACCTCATTGACGATTGTCGCCTCGTATAGGTCTCCGCCCACATCCACGATCACGTCTCCCTTAATGTAATAATCGGCATTGCGGCGAATCTTGCCTTTTTGGTTGGCTTTTGCTGGGTTCATTTCTTCAACCCGTACGTTCTGCATGGCATTGAGTAGTTCGTTGAAATTGTTTGACATTTCACCTTTTTTGACAAACTGCCAGTGCCGCATAGACGGTTGTTTATTACTCACCTCGTTGATGGTGTCGCTCGTCACTCGGGCTTGAATACCACTTTCTCCAAGGTCGAAGTCTTGGTTAATAAACTGCCGAATCCTGCCTCGGATGATGCGACCAATATCACCAGTTCTTGTATTTGGTGGTATTGAGTACCCTTCGTCGAGATGTACTATATTTGTGTTCGGGTCAATCCTGTAAGCAGGCTGTGGTTTCGTTGCCCTAGCGCTTACTTGTGACACACCACGGAACTTCCCTGTTTCCATTTGAGCGTAGAATTGCTTAATAGCGTCTTGTTTACCGACAAGCCCCATAATAGCTTCAGTAATTCGGTCATATATTGCTA
>CALHZJ010000101.1 GCA_938041005.1 uncultured Candidatus Saccharibacteria bacterium
CGTCGCTAAATACGACAGGGCGATAGTTCTGTGGGTGAATACTGCTTTTCATAACCTTGGTATTTTAACAAAAAAAACGGAGTAATGCAAATATCACCAGCAGCACGAATATACATTGCAATCATGTTGTTTGCAAATTGTCAAAAATATGATGAAATACTTGACAAATCAAGAGAGAGAGAGAGTATAACTGGTTCTAATAATTAGGAAAATTAAGGAGTTATATAATATGGACAAGGGAAGGCAACCTACACTTTGGAATAATCATAATTTAGACATCTTGGTGAATGAGGCGTTTCGGCGTGGTGAGGAAAAAAGAAAGATACAGGCTGTCAGCGAGATACTGGATCAGCCTGATGGCTATGAAGAAAGTAATATAAATACTATGCTTGGGAAGGATTCATTATCACGTTTTGGCTCTATGCTTGATAATAGCCTTAACCTGAGGCTATCTCCTGACTTTAGAGGTAACTACCCTATTAGAGCGAATCTGTTTAAACCGCATGAGAGTATCGTTGATTCTTCTAATGTTATGCCAGTAGAAATGAGTACCTCAGTCGTGGCGTTTGACATCTACAAGTATACCCACTTCAGCGAAGACGGAGTAAGGGCTGGATCAGTCTTATTGTTTAAGTTGTCAGCAAATCTAATTGATGAACCGGCGCCGGATATGACTGCAAAGGATTTGGCGTGGGGAGATAATTGTTCGTATGGTGCTTTTGTGGAGGATAACTCGATTACTTATTTTAAGTTCGCTCGGGCAGGTGGCGATGTAGTTCGTGCAGAGGTGCGCCGCAAGGATCCGACAGAGGAGAGTGGTCAATCTGTCGAAATGCAAGTTGTAGAACCAGGAAAAGCACGTCGTGCTATCCAAAAACTTTCTTCTTCGAGCAAGGAAGCAATTGAGCTTGATCAAGAGATGGAAAAGTTCATAGCGTCGCGTCGAGGGATAGTTGCTCCTGATGAGGATTAGTGATATAATCATCTAGTAACTAATTTTAATGACACAATCCGTTTCACACTCCAAATCGTGGGCGGATGAG
>CALHZJ010000102.1 GCA_938041005.1 uncultured Candidatus Saccharibacteria bacterium
AATTGTCGCCGTGTGTAATTCGAGAGCAAGTAAAAAATCCTGATTATACGCACATTATTATGCCGCTTAAGAGCTAGTAGAAAACGGAGATAATCTGGAGGCTGTTTCTGATAAAATATCTTCTGGTATATCTTTGGTGTTGTATATAGTATTGATTATTTGTGGCTTAGTTTTAATCACCCATTTGTTATTTTCTTTCTTCAGAATAACAGTGTAGATATCGCCGGAATTTCTATCTATGACGCCTCTCTGATAACTGGCTGCATACCAGTCCGCGTTATTTCCTAGGATAATTTCTTTTTGAAGTATAAAAGATGATTTTAACTCTGGATATTTGGCAAATAATACCTCTAAAATATCACTTCTATATTCATTTATTTTACTAGACATGAATTTTTGGCTATATTCAGTTTTTACAGATATATTTTCATCCGATCCTTTTACAGTAAATTCCGTGGAATTCTCATTGATAGAACCAGATTTAGATGATGTTTTTATTATGTATTTGCCGTCTGATAACTGTATCTTAGAATTACCGTTTATCGAGGTAATTTCGGAAGTGCTTTTGCCTGTGTTGCGATATATTTTCGCTGATAAGTTTGCCTTGTCGAAAGTTATAGATATAGTATGTGTTGGCTGGATGAACATAATCGCTAGCAATATTAACGTTAGTATTGCTAATGTAATGCCGCCGATGATAATATTCCTTCGATTCATAATTACTCCGTAAATGTATTAGCGTAGTTTCTAAATGTAATATTTAGTTTTGACGGGTCAAATCCCTGCTCTTTAATCTTATTGAGGGCAGCATTTCTATATCCTTCTATAGTATCGATTTCTACGATAACTCCATTCTTATGATTAGGGTCTGCCTTATATCCAATTGAATAAATTAAGTTTTTTATTGGTAATTTTTTAATTATAGGGTTGGCGTTTTCTAGTTTTTTTTGTTCATTAGCGAGTCTGTCTGTTGTAGCTCTGTCTATCTCTGACGTTTTAGACGAAGACTGTAATTCTTTAATAGCTTTCTCTGTCGTGGGTGTGAGTGCAAAAATTATCCTTAACGGATTATCCTTCTTTACTTCGACATTAATATTCTCATCTTTAAAGCCACTTCTTGATGCTTTAAAATTGTATGTTCCTGGTTTTAAATATACGACTTGCGAACCGATAAATTTTTGACTATCAGTAGTAATTTCAGCCTTATCGGGCGAGGTCAGTAGGTAAACTGGAGTGGTGTCATATCTATTTACGTAGGTTATGACGCCATATACTAATGTACTGGCTGATAATAATATTAATATACTGCTAATTATTTTTTTATTCATCATTTCTTCCTAAACCAAGTTACGCTTGGTGATGTTAAACTCTCGCCGCCTGCTTTTGGGGCGTATTCGCACAATGAGGCGGACGCTATATTTGAGTTAAATCCGTCTATATTACCAACAAAAACAAATGTATGCCCTGGACTATGGGCGACATCACCGGGTTTAAGGTCTGCTACGTTGATTGAGCTGCCGTTGCCAAGAGTTTGCCAGTTGGCTTCTGCCCACGCTCTTTGTACGCCAGTCGGTCCAGCTTTGCCGCCCTCACCTCCATAGTTGTAATTTTTATCAAACCCACTATCGTTCAAAATCGTTGTTACAAACGCGCCACAATCGACACCGCCGCCATAACACGTACCGCCAGTAAATCTGTTCTCACTTTTTGCCTTTTCTATAGCTTCTGCGTATTCAGGTTTTTTGTCTGTACGAACCTTTTTTTCTGGCCAAGCATAACGTTTGACATAGCTAATAAAGTCGCCACCATTTGACGAAGAGCATCCTCCTCCACTTCCGCCCGTACCATTAAATCTTTCGTAGATTTTTTGTGCAGCGGTACCGCGTATATTTTTAACCTCATCTTTTGTCATGGCTGATTTTTCAAAATCGTCATGCCAAAAAACAGTGGCGTCATCAACTGTCTTCAGAGTTTTTAATAATTCCCATGAATTTGAAGCGGTACCAAATCCACGAGCAGTGACTGGTCTTTCCTTTCCCTCTTGCACTAAATACTCTAATTCAAAGATTAATAGTTTGTCGTTATCTTCTACTGGAATAGAATCGACCATGCCTTTGTCGTTAGGCGCGCCGCCATATTCTTGGCTATAATATTTTTTTAACTCAGATGGTATTTTGTTAGCTATCTGTGTTCGCCTTCCGAACGTCCACTGGGCGAGTCCCCAACCTCCAGACTCCCATCCTTGGCCTACTTCGTGTCTAGTGGGACTAAATCCGGATTCTGCTTGAATATTAGCCATCACGCCAGCTGTTTGTTCGGCGCTTAATCCTACGTTGCGTAGATATCCCCAAATCTTTTCTTGGTTATCAGATCCTGATACTCCATTAGAAGATGATCCGGAACAAGTTGTTGAATCATTTTCTTTATACCAAAGAATATCGTTTGTTACATATGAATCGGGATATCCTGCCGCCAAAGATACTGGCTGCATAGTAATAGCAAAAGATATAGCAAAGCAAAGAGCGATAGACAACTTTTTATACATCAGACTGGTTCCTTTTATATTCGTTTATAATATCTGCAGGAACGCTAATACTTTTTAAGGCGTCTGGAGATTTTCTATCATTAACGCCTGTTATGACTGAATTATTTCTTAGAATTGCATATATATTATAGGTAGATTTGATTTTCTCGCTATAAATTTCTAGCGCAACCAACTTAAATTCGCCCTGCTCTTTTACTATTGAATACTTTTTTAATTCACGGTTGCCGTAGGTGCTGGAGGTGGAATTTAGTAATTCGGTGATAACTTTTTGCTCTGAAGATTGCTCGTGAGTATTATTTTGATTACTTGGATTATCGTTAGCGTTTTGAGATGATGACAGAACGGTAGTATATTGATTGCTGTCAGGGTTTTTAATAATAAGGAAAGTCGCCGTAATACTTATTAGAAATAATACGGATGATATTAGTATAACTTTATTTTCTTTATTCATTAGACCTTCCTCGCATATTCCCAATGCCATTGTTCGGGTTTACTTCCACCTGGCTCAGCCCAAGCGGGATGCACATAACCGTATTTGTGGGCGTTAGCCTTTAGCCAATTATATGTAGAAGACCCAAATTCACCGACTTCAATATCTGCGGCAAGTCCCCAGCCGTGGTTTGATATACACGGAGGAGCTGGAGCTGCTTTTTCCCCTAGTTCTTTTCTATATCTAATTTGTGTTGCACAATCTCGATACGCTTCATTAATAGTTAAGTTTGACCCGTTATCGGCTTTGTATGCTTTATTCATTTCTTCCATGGCCGCCGCAGCTTTCTTATTCATTTTATTGCCCGGCGAGAAAGATAGAGCTTGCAATTCTGAATCTGGGATTTCTCCGTTACTATGATTACCCCACCCTGATTGAGCCTCTTCTAATTCTGGTTCTCCAACCGCCTCACCGCTATTTGAGACCTTAGTTGTTGTTGAAGGAGTGTCTTCTTCATCATCCTCTCCATTGATTGATTGAGCAATCTGGAAATCGATTAGTAGTACTGACATTGCGGAAAGTTTTCTGTCGTCGTATTGCTTAGCGGAATTTTCAGCTCCGAAAGATTGGTCAGTAATATCTTTACCTTTATCATCTTTATATGTTGGTGTGGTAGATGATGTTGTCTGTGTTGAATCTGTTGGTGCTGTACAGCCACCGCTATTGAACCAGTAATTTCCGCTACTTGCGTCACTGCAGTCTTCTATGAAATCGTAAAGAG
>CALHZJ010000103.1 GCA_938041005.1 uncultured Candidatus Saccharibacteria bacterium
ATTCGTATCTGCTTAGATTGACATATCAAGGTTTGTTGCAGCGTTACAATGGAGCTTCGAAGGAGGAGGCTGAAAAGTTGGACCCTGACGAGATTATTCCGAGGTTATCTGATGAGGTTCGTGAGCGCGCTGAGATGGAGCTTGGCGTGATGGGGAATATGGGCTATGAAGGTTATTTCTTGATCGTTCAGGACTTTATCAACTGGGGAAAATCTCAAGGAATTGTTTTTGGTCCAGGGCGCGGTAGTGCGGCTGGTTCGATTGTTGCATATGCATTGAACATTACGGATCTCGATCCTCTAAAATACGGTTTGCTATTTGAGCGATTCCTTAATCCTGATCGTATTTCTATGCCCGACATCGACGTCGATATTCAGGATACGCGTCGCGACGAAGTGATTGAATATTGTGCGAAAAAATATGGCGAAGATCACGTCAGTAATATTGCAACGTTCGGTAAGATGTTTGGTCGTATGGCAGTGCGTGATGTTGCCAGGGTTTTGGAAGTTCCGTACGCTGAGAGCGACCGCTTGGCGAAGTTAGTTCCGCCGCCAAACCAGGGGCGTCACATTCCGTTGTCTGTGAGTATTAAAGAGGATGCGGACCTTCGGAATGAGTATGAAAATAATCCGACTGCAAAGGAAGTTCTGGATTATGCAATTCAGTTGGAAGGGACGATTCGTAGCCACGGCGTTCATGCCTGTGGCGTGGTGATTGCGCCAGATACGTTGGCCAACTATATTCCGCTTGAAATGGCGCAAAAGGGCGTGGTGGCAACTCAGTTCCCGATGGGTGAGGTTGAAGAGCTGGGTCTATTGAAGATGGACTTTTTGGGGCTTTCGAACCTTACGATTATTAATAACGCCATGAGGATTATCCGAAAAGCTTACAAGAAAGATATTAATCTTTCAGAGTTGCCGCTTGATGATAAAAAGACCTATGAGCTGTTTCAGCGCGGCGACACGACTGGCGTATTCCAGTTGGAATCGGCGGGAATGAAGCGATATTTGCGCGGACTGAAGCCGACTACGTTTGAAGATATTATTGCTATGGTGGCTCTTTATCGTCCGGGCCCGATGCAGTTTATTGACAGCTTTATTAGGCGTAAACACGGCGAAGAAGAGATAACTTATTTGCATTCTGGAATGAAAAACTCGCTGAAAAATACTTACGGAATTTTGGTCTATCAGGAGCAGTTTATGCAGATTTCTAAGGAATGGTGTGGATTTACTGGCGGTCAGGCTGACACGTTGCGTAAGGCTGTTGGTAAGAAGAAAATTGACTTAATGAAAAAGGTCAAGCCTGAATTTGTCGAGGGTGCGGTTAAAGTTGGTGGCGCAACTAAGGAAATTGCGGAAACTTTCTGGACTCAGCTGGAAGAGTTCGCCAATTATTGTTTCAATAAGTCGCATGCCGCTTGTTATGGTTTGATCGCCTATTGGACGGCTTATTTGAAAGCGCATTATCCTGACGCGTTTATGGCGGCGCTTATGACTAGCGACCATGACGACACTGATCGTCTGGCGATTGAAATTACCGAATGTAAGCATATGGGAATTAGCGTGCTGAGTCCTGATGTAAACGAATCGTTCGTTGAGTTTGCTGTGGTGCCGAATGAGAATAAAATTCGTTTCGGAATGTCGGCAGTAAAGGGCGTTGGTGTTGGTGCGGTCGAGGAAGTCTTGCGGGCGCGTGAGGAGGGTGTGTTCTTGTCGGTGGAAGATTTTGCCAAGCGTGTTTCGACCAGTAAATTTAATCGCAAGGCTTGGGAGTCGTTGATTAAATCTGGTGCGTTTGATGATATGGGCGATCGATCTGATTTGCTGTTCAATCTGGATTCCATTACGTCATTTGCGTCCAAACTCCAAAAAGAAGCCGCCAGTGGACAGACAAACTTATTCGGAATGTTGGGTGGCGATGATGCGGCGAGTGTCCAATCGACTCTTCATCTCCAGAAGGCTCCTGTAAAACACGACGATAAAGAACGCTTGATGTGGGAGCGAGAATTGTTAGGACTGTACATCTCGGCGCATCCGCTTGATAGGTATGAAACATATTTGAGCGAGCAAACTCAACCGTTGACGCAATTAGTTCCTGAATACGACAGCCGAATGATGACGGTCGGGGGAATTATTAGCACCGTTCGTACAATTGTCACAAAAAGCGGTTCGAAAATGGCGTTCGTGGGAATTGAGGATAAATTCGGCGAGGGTGAAATAATTGTTTTTCCAAATCTATATGAGAAAGTTGGCGCTAAGTTGGTTCAGGACGCGGTGATTCGAGTTTCTGGTAAAAATTCAGCTCGAGATCGTGACGGAAATTTGGGCAATGAAAGTAAACTAATTGCCGATGATATTATTGTGATTACGGATAACGATATCAATGGCTATGAGTCTACTGGCCGTAAAATGGATGCGCCAAAAATTAGCTCTGCCGTTAAAAAAGAGCGCCGTGAAGCTTATCGTAATCAGAAAAATGGAGCTTCTCCGAAGTCTGCCGTAAAGAATGACGCCACCAAACCGCAGCCAAAAACTCATTCGGCGCCTGTTAATGTTGCGCCAGAAATTCCCGCTTCAAAGTTATTTGTGTATATTAAAGATCCGAATGACCATTCGCGGTTAGTGAAAATGAAGTCTGTTTGCGGCGAGAATGCTGGCACGACTGACGTGGTTTTGGTGCTGGGCGAGAAAGAAAAATCAGCCATGCGTCTGCCGTTTAAGGTGGATGCTAATGACAATCTATTAAACCAATTAAAAAACACTCTGGGTGAAGAGTGTGTAGTTCTAAAGTGATAGTTAGCCCGCTGACAGAGGTCTCAGCCGGAGCTGATTGCTCTGGCGGGCTAACTTAATCATCTGTCAGCGGGACTTGCGCCCCTGAAGTCTTTCGCGCTCTTTGATGCAACCCCTATAATAAAAGGTTGCATATGCGATTGAGAGTACGAAGTACCATATATACATCAGCTCCTTTTGATACTGAGGTCTAACCGGCAATTCGCCCACCATGAAGTAGGCGAAGAAAAGTAACAGCCATACCGCCGAGGCGATGGCTAGTGCATGCAATCCGCGACTAACCCCCCGAGGGAGCTTTGTAGCTATACCATGAGATATACATGGTTGCCATGATTGTAAAGATGAAGAAAATGTCAAACATTTTCTAAAACCCTTTCATTCCTAGGGACTACCTTCTCCGGGGGATTCCGAAGAAGGCTTTTATAAATATAACATATATGCTTAATAAAGTCAATAAGCAGACTTGAGGGATTTATTTATTTGTTGTTGAGATTATTTCGTTCTCGGGAAAATCAGTCCGAACAGCGCAATTCCTGTTGCGACCGACACGTTGAATGATTCTTTTTGGCCGAACATCGGGATTTCTACGGTGAAGTCGCAATTGTCCAAAAGTTCTGGCGTGATTCCGTAGACTTCTTCTCCGAGTAGCAGCGCAAATTTTTCAGGCGGCTGAAATTCTGGCAACATCACACTATCTTTTGATTGCTCCAGCGCGATAATTGGCAGGTTTTCTGTTCGCTGATTTTCTTTAATCCAATCGTTAATATCTTCATAAAACTCAAACGGCACCAAACTCTCCGCACCCAAAGCAGTTTTATGAATTTGGCTGGTGATTTTCTCACGAATATGCGGCAGGCGAGGGTCTTCGGATCGAATTTCTCCATCGACAAGCGCGCAAGCAGGTGCCTTGCTGCATAAACTCAATTCTGGATACGGCGTGTAGCCACTAAGAATAATCTTTTTTATACCAAATCCTTCGGCTGTGCGAAAAATTGCCCCAACATTATGCGTCGAGCGAATATTGTGGACTAACAGAGTAATTTCTGGATTCATATTACTATTATATCACTCGTAAAACCGTAAGCTTTTTGGTATAATTTTCATATGGATGAAGATAAAATTCAGGCGCGGCGCCGTGAGCAAGATGAGGAAGCGACTCGTCGTCGAGCGTCAATTTTAGGACTTCAATATCTTGACGGGCGGGAATTTGAAGAAACTTTACCTTTGCTTAAGGGTGTTTTAACGATAGAAGAAATGTATAAGGGTCGGCTAGTTCCGCTGGCTTTTAATGAGGAAGATCAGTCTTATCGATTTGGTGTTACGTCACAAACTTCTGAATCGTTGATGAAGCGGATGCGAGATCAATACGTTGAAAATGGCAAGCGAATCTTCTTCTTCTTAATTTCTGGTTCGGCGTTTCGGTCAATTATGCTCAGGTTTGATCCGCCAAAAAAAGTGATTTACGATAACATCGAAATTGCCAAGGAGGGTGATAGCGATACTCTGGCGCAGGTTACTCAGACTTTGGCTTCCGTGGGCACAAATGACGTGTTTAATTATTTGATTGACCAAGCGGATTTATTGGGTGCGTCGGATATTCATATTGAGAACCAGCGCGAATCGATTCGAATTCGGATGCGTGTTGATGGAGCCCTACATACGGTGGCGGAGCTTAGCAGGGATAGATATCGAGTTATTATGGCGACTTTGGCATCTCGTGCAAATATTTCTACCGCCTCCAGAGAGCCTCAATCTGGACATATGCAGCAGGAAATTCATAGAGATGGCGCATCGCACGTGCTGAATTTGCGTGTGGAAGCCGTGATGACGGTGTATGGCTTGGACTTGGTACTTCGATTGTTTAACTTTGATGAATCAATGTTGAACTTGGATCTATTGAGTATTTCAAAGAAAGAGCGCGAACAAATCGATGAAGTTATTTCTCATCCGCGCGGGATGTTGTTGATGGTTGGTCCAACTGGTTCAGGAAAATCCACGACGTTATATAGTATTTTGAACGCTCTTAATACTCAGGATCGAAAGATTATTACATTGGAAGATCCTGTAGAAAATACGATTCCTGGGATTGCTCAGATTCCAATTGATACGACAAATGGACAGAAATTTGCTGACGGTTTGCGTAGTGTTTTGCGCCTTGACCCAGACGTGGTGATGGTTGGTGAGATCCGCGACAATGAAACTGCGAAGACTGCGATTCAGGCGTCAATTACGGGACACTTGGTACTGTCTAGCTTCCACGCCAATTCGACTGCGGCGGCGTTTAGTCGTATGATCGATATGATTGGGCAAAATCCGATTTTTAGCTCGGCGGTTCGGCTGGTTATTGCACAGCGACTAGTGAGAAGATTGTGGGATGATAGCAAGGAAGAATATGAGCCAGATGAGGCGACCCGTAAGTGGGTGAAAGAAGTCTTGAAGGATTTGCCAGAGAATGTTGATTGCCCAGATTTGGATACGTTTAAGCTTTGGCGTGCAGTGCCGACAGATGACGTGCCGTTCGGCTATAAGGGGCGAATTCCGGTAATGGAGCAGTTGGTTGTAAGCGAGAATATTCAAAAGTTCCTGCGCGGCGATGTTGAGGATGTTCATACGGAAGCGATTGAAAAGGTCGCAAAAGAAGACGGCATGGTGACGTTACTTCAAGCTGGCGTGTTGGCGGCTCTTCGTGGCGAAACAACATTAGAAGAAGTCAATAGAGTAATATAATTGACTTTATATCCATAAACTGATAAAATATTAGTTTATGAGCGAAAGACAACGGGATGGTTGTGCTGTTAAAGGTGAACTATCTCATACAGAAGATCTTAATAAAAACTACATAAGTCAAATTATAGATTATGTAGAGTTTATTATTGAGCATGTACCGTTTCTTGTTGAAGGTGAGGAGTTGCGCGGTGAATATCAAGAATCTTATGAGAAGATTCTTGGGTCGTTTCAGCAAATTGAGGAGGAGTATAACAAGCTTTCAGATTGTATAGAGATAGATTTTGATATAGAGGAAGTCAAAGAATCGTTAAGAAGTATATTTAATGGAACATACGAGAAATTTATAAGGGAAAATCTTAGTGTAGTTTTTCCCGAAAAGCTGGCGGAAGTGAATATTCCAGAATTTTGCCAAGCTGAAAAGTATGTGATTCCCGATGTAAAACGATGGCAGCATGCTAATAAAATAATTAGTCCTGAACTTGCAGATAGTGAATATATGGACTTTATCGCAGAGGCAAGAGAGGCTGTAACTAAGAGCCTTACTAAGGATGGGGCTTTTTGGTCTACCTGATGATTTTATAATTACTAGACCTGAATACATTCCAGGTAATGATGGTAAGATGAGGTTGAGTAGTTTATTGGAAGACTTTAAGCGTCGGAAACTTAAGGAGGTTGAAGATGAGGAATGTAAGGGTATTAATCCTGAGGGTTATTTAAAATTTGCCAACAGCGTTCTTAAGTTTATAAAATCCATAAAATTGCCAAGTGAAGAGGAACTAGCCAAGCAGTATAAAGACGCGACAATTAAGGAAAACAGTCCAGTGGTTCGTAGCCTTGCTGAATCTATGGCTAAAGAGCATCTGAGTGGGGTTTTAGACAACGCCCTGAGGGTGCTTTCGGAGAAATTGAATAGCTATGAAGTGGCGCCTGCAGTTGCGGGTGAATCTTTGAGGAAAGCCACCAAGAAGAAAAGGTCAAACAAACCGAAGTCGAGAGCTGAAGAAGACTCTTGGTCGGTAGAGATTGGATTGAAGGCGGGAGATGCTGTGATACTTGATAGCGAGACGTTTCCGTGGCTTAAAGAAGATTCTATTGTAGATGTACTGCATGTTGAGCGTGGTGGTGACGGTACTGTAGTCGCAGTAATTGACGCGCGCACTGAAGAGGCTAAAAAGGTTGAACATAAAATGACTGGATACGAAAACGACAGGAAGAAACGAAGTATTCTGCCCGTTATTAAGGATAAATTAATTATGGCTGCTAAATATGTAGCAACTTCAGAAGATAAGTCTGTCGGTTTGCCAGTTGGCTTAAATAACAGATTAAAAGAGCTTTATCCGTTTATAATTTACGCCTGGAAAGACCAAACGCATAACGCCAAGAGGGTTTATGTGTCAAAAATCAGCGTTGAAGATATGCCCGATGAAAGTGATACTAAAAAATCTCTTCAGGAAGCTGGAGTGGCTGAAGTAGTTTTATTCTTAGGAGCTTGCGACAAACAAAATCAGGAATCGTTAGTATCTCTGTTTATAGATGGAGACTCTCGTGATGCGGCTAAGTACGGTGCTGGTGCTTAGGCTTATCTAATGACATTCGCAATAGCTTCAACAACACCCTCATCAAATGCAGTTGGGACGACTTTGTCGACGGTTGGATTTTCAACCAAGTTGGCTAGCGCCTCAGCAGCCGCTAATTTGTGCTGATCGGTGATTTTCTTAACTCCGTGATCTAATGCACCGCGGAAAATTCCAGGGAAGGCCAGGGAGTTGTTGACTTGGTTTGGAAAGTCGCTACGACCCGTACCGATGATTGCGACGCCGGCTTGTTTGGCGACATCTGGCATAATTTCTGGAACAGGATTTGCTAGTGCGAATACGATTGGATCTTTCGCCATTTTTTGGACTAATTCTGGAGTGAGAAGTCCTGCGCGCGATACGCCGATGAATACGTCTGCGTCGGTGATGGCGTCTTCAATTGAGCCAGATTGCGATGCGTCGACATATTCCAATAGCGCGGTTTTTTCAGCGTTCAAATCTGTGCGTGATTTTCCGACAATTCCTCGGCTATCTACCGCCACGATGTTTTTTGCTCCGTAAAGATTTAACAATTTGATGATTGCTGTGCCAGCTGCGCCTGCGCCGAT
>CALHZJ010000104.1 GCA_938041005.1 uncultured Candidatus Saccharibacteria bacterium
GCTAATGCCGCAACTACTGCTAACTCTAAACTCTCTCAGACAATTAATCCTGGAGTTTTGAGCACTGATATCCGTGATTCAACGAATTCCTTAGTTAATAATCCAACATTCGCTATGGGCGCTACGACAGTGTCATCCTCATTAGGATCGGGAACTGGTGTTTTTGGGAATAACGACAATCGAATTTATGCCGAAAACCCAGGTGCCGCAGATAATGGCTGGACGTTGACACTAAACGTAGCAACCCCAGGAACTGGTGTTTGGTCTGCAGGTGGCGGAAAGCAGTATAAATACAACGGAACTATTAACGAGGGTCGCCTAACAGTTAATCCAGCTGGCGGTACAATTACCCCTGTAATTGGTGCAGCTGCAGGTATTACCAAGGGTACTTCTACGACCTTTTCTGGTACTAGTCCCGTAACACTAATGAGCGCTTCAGCGACTGCTAGCAAAGTATGGGCTGGATATATAACTAATACCTCATTAGCCCAAACCATCCCAGCTGGTCAGGCAGCAGGTACATACGTATTGCCAATGGTTCAAACGATTACGGCTCTTTAGCGGACTTAAATTATTGAGCGAGAATAGGCATTCTGATGAGTGTCTATTCTTTTATGTGTGACATTGATATAATAAGCATAATAGGTTTTTAAGGAGGGATATGAAGAATTCGTTGTGGAGTAAAGTTATTGGAGTGGTGATGATTGCAGGACTGATTTTACCTGTGTCGGTGTCTGCTAATGGCATTGGTGGTCGACCAGCAAATCCTGATCCGAATAATCCCAGGACAAGCTCAATTTTCATATATAATCTTCCTGGCGGCGCTTCGAAATCTGACCAATTGTATGTTCAAAACGGGTCTGATAAAGAAGAAACGATTGAAGTTTATTCGGTTGACGGTACGGTTACGACGACTGGCGATATGACTTGCAAAGAGAAGTCGGAGGATAAAGTTGGTGCGGGCAAGTGGGTTTCTGTCTCTAAAAAAGAGGTGACTCTTGGTGCGAACGAGAACGCGCTTGTTGATTTTACGGTAAATGTTCCAAGTAAAGCAGATGTTGGCGAGCATAATGCATGTATGGTTGTCCAACGGAAGGTTAAACAGTCGTCAAATAATGCTGGCGGCATTCAAGTTCAGACTCGTCAGGCTATCCGTATGGCGATAACCGTTCCTGGCGATATTCACCGCGATGTGACGATTGAGAAGTTTAATGTTAAGAATTCTAACAGTAGTCAATTATATGAAATTGCCTTAAAAAATTCTGGCAATGTGTCGGCTGATGTTGACGTAAAGTTGGTCGTGAAAGACCCGATGGGGAATGTTATCTATAAAAACGGTGGCGTGAATGCGATGATTGCGAATGAAACGCGGCAGTTTAATTATGATAGTAATTTGGCGCCGTTTTGGGGTGGAAAATATAAGGTAGAGCTGTCGATTTCCTATAAAAAGAAGGCTGGCGAGTGGGGAATTAGCCAGGATCAAAATGAGCTAATCACCAAAACTGCCGAATCAAAAGAATTGTTCTTCTGGCCATCAACTACAGCGCTAATGATGATTGGCGGTGGAATACTTTTGTTCATTATTTTGATAGTGATAATTGTCATAAAATCAAAACGGAACAAAAAAACTGTTCAATTTAAAAAACGTTAAGTTTATAAAAAAAGTGATAGAATAGATGTATGAAGAAAAGTTCTCTGATTAGAGCGTTTTTGAGCATTGTAGTCGTGGCGCTCGGCGGGGTTTTACTATTGAAGAACCTCGATATTATCAACATTAGCTGGGATATTTTCTGGGGTACGGTTTGGGCTGCAGGATTTGTATTGTCTGGGCTGGTGAATATATTCAATTATCGAAATAAAACGGCGTGGATTTGGGGATTATTGCTGGTTGCGATTGGCGTTCTGATTGGCTTCAATTCTTACGGAATAGTTGACGTTAGTATTTGGAAGGTGTTTTGGCCTGTAGTTTTGATTGCTGCTGGTTTGGCAATGATGTTTAATACTAACCCTAAGGGTGTTAAGCGTTCCAAAAAGCTTAACAAAGACAACGCAGGTAACGAGAAAATTGCTTGTTTTTGGGGCGAAGAAGACGCTGTGAAAGGTGATTATACTGGCGGTTCGTTGGTTGCGATATTTGGTGGTGTGGATTTGGATTTGCGCCAAGCAAAGATTAAAGACGGTTCTGTGATTGAAATTTTTACATTTTGCGGTGGTGTTAATATTACTTTGCCAGACGATGTGGTTATCGAGAATGAAGTGCGCGGATTTTTGGGCGGAACTGATGACAAAACTCTACCTAAAGATTCTGCCAAAAAAACGTTATATCTTAAGGGCGAGTGTATTTTAGGCGGTCTGGAAATTAAATAAAGTTCTTGGGATTTTGATGAAAACGC
Organism: uncultured Candidatus Saccharibacteria bacterium; assembly: GCA_938041005.1. Classification (GTDB taxonomy): domain Bacteria; phylum Patescibacteriota; class Saccharimonadia; order Saccharimonadales; family Saccharimonadaceae; genus Nanosynbacter. The sequence continues at coordinate 2,394 of CALHZJ010000104.1, forward strand.
GCTACAATAACAGTAGGGCGTTTTCGCGTATGTTGAACTGGCGTGAAATGAGCGGTTATCAGCCGTGAAGTCTGCGGGAAGAAATTGGTATAAAGTCGAGATTAGAACCTGCCGTGAGCTTGCGTAAATAGCAAATAAAGAGCTGAAAGAATCACTTCTTTTGGAATCGAGATGGTACCGTCCGCATAAAACACCTAAGCGGATTCTC
>CALHZJ010000105.1 GCA_938041005.1 uncultured Candidatus Saccharibacteria bacterium
GTATTGGTTCTGCAGAAGAATGTCGTTGCGAGCATATTCAGCCGCGCACATCACCACTAGCCACATTGGATTGTCTACTGGGACCATATCGCTTGGGCTTGTCAGCAGTGGGGCGTGTAAATATACAGGTATTGTTATTTGCCCTCCAAGTACTGGGTCGTCACTTCGTATAGGATCGATAAACACCAACTTATTGCCAGAGATAGTGCAGCAGTCTTGCCCCTTATACATTCCCGCTTGCTCTGGTGGCACTGTAGTGTATTCTTTAATCTGATTGTCTTTTTTGACCTTTATAGTGTCGCCATATACGTTGCTTACCTTAGCAACCTTAGTAAAGTCAATTTCATATTCCTGATCCGTCGATAGTGTTCCGATATTGTAATTAGGGTCATATAGAGACTGCCAATCGACATTAGGTTCACTTTGCCATACAGGAATATACATGTTAGCAATACCTAGTATTTTCTGGTATTTCTTGTCTGTTTCTGGTAGGTTGCGCACCTTACCAGTAGCTTTCAGCATGACTGCCGATATAAGTTGCGTAGTGTTCATGGCGTTTTTCCTAAATTAAAAACACGGAGCCGGCTTATTATTGCCAGACGCTCCGTGTTCTTTAGGTCACGCTGTTTTCTGCTTATATTATATCATAATTATCACTATTATGCTTTCTTAATGCGGATTCGCGTGTTTTTACTGGTGCTTGCACCATTCCACTTTTTTAATGTGTTAGTTATCTGTTTTTGAGTGTTAGTCTTGCTTATTAGGTTTTGTCCAATTTGGTTTATACTTGTGTTTTTTGCAGATGATTCGTTAGCTTTTGGCGCAGAAGATGTTAGACCCATACTCTTAGCGGTTGCAGAAGCTAGTGGAGACGCGCTACCGCCGCTGCTTGACCTACCACCTCTTCGTCCTCTACCCCTTCCGCTGCCTGAGCGTCCAGAGCCACCTGAGGTATCTTTGGTTATCTTATTGCCGTCAGTGTCAAACTGAGTAGCATTAAGGGCGCGTGCTTCCTGTTTAGTAATGTAACCTTCAGCGCGTAGCTTATTGATTACACCATTTTTAGCAAACATTTGTCCTGTAATACTCTTTCGTCGACCATTGGCTAGTTCTTGTATTAGATCCTCGTGTGATGACTCTTGAGCCTTTTGACGCCAGTAATTATCCATCAGACTTACTTCGTTATGAGATGTCATCGCACCGTACTCAATTTGATCCTTTGTATATCCAGATTCTTTGTAGTAGCGCTCTTTTACCCAGTCTGGCAAGTCTTTGTATTTACCAGTCATCATATTGACAGCAGTTTTAGCTTTATCTACCTTTTCCGTACCGTTCTGTAGCTTATTTAATGTTGCATTGGATGAAGTGAACTCTTTTTTAATAGTTGATGTTTTATCAATATCATACGCCTTCATCCAGTTGCGATAAGCTTCATCACCTTGCCCTTGAGATTTAGCAAGCTTTTTGTATACACCTTTTTCTACGTTACCATTTTTGTTTACTAGTAGTCCGTCTTGGAATGTATAGTCGCCCTTCTTTAGTTTCTTCTTAATTGAAGCGGCTTCTTTTTTACTTAGCCCTTGTAGGTCTATTTGATTATCTGTTGCTTGTTTTTGTTGTGGGTTATTGTTGGTTGGCATGTTTATTTGCATACCATTAGACGCGTTAGCAACTAGACCACCAGTCTTAAATAGATTGACCCACGAATTCTTTCCTTCTTCTACTTGCACTGGTATTAGCGCATTTTTACCGAATAGAGCACCTTGGACAAGATTGAATGGATTATCTTTTTCAAACTCAACCTTTGTCTCACCATTGCCGTCTTTTACTTCTCCAGAGTGAGCTGCCGCAATACCCTGAAGAGTTTTCTTTAATTGGCTACCTGCTGGCAATTGACCTAGGATGTTATACATAGCGTCTTTA
>CALHZJ010000106.1 GCA_938041005.1 uncultured Candidatus Saccharibacteria bacterium
CGGTCGATAAAATTAAGGGTTACACCAATGTAGTCGGTGCCTTGCTTTACGTCGTCTTTACCTCGCGGGTCAATAGTCATAACGTTGTACGTGTCAAGCTGTAAGACGTTGCTGAATTCGCGGTATTTGTACCATGCTTGCTTGAATTTGCGATTCTCTTCATCGATTGGGTTTTGCTGATAGAGTGCTGAGAATTCATAACTGCCCATTTCTGCGCGTTTTTTTAATAGCTTCTCAAGTGAAAACTTCTCTGGCCATAGAGCCTCACCAGTTTTGCGGTGCGTATCATCTTCAGTGGCGATAGCTTTATACTCGATTATCTTCCAATCATCGTATACTTCACCTCTGTCTTTAGCTTCTCGTGAGGCTTTGAGAACTCGGCCTGCTAGGTCATCGTCGTGCCAGCGCGTAAGAATAAATACGATCATTGAATTACCTTCCTCACGTGTCGAGAAGGTTGATTTATACCAGCCGTCGCGGGCTTCGCGGATTACTGGACTATCTGCTTCTTCGCGGTTCTTAAATGGATCGTCGATAATACCAATTTTGAATCCACGACCTGTCAATGCACCGCCAACGCCGACGGCAGTGTAGCCACCGCCCTCTTTTGTAATCCAGCGACCTTTTGCTCTAGCGTCTGCTCGTAAGCGTGTAGAAAACATCTTGTTGTAAGTAGCGGATTGCATTATATCCCTAGTCTTTTGTCCAAAATCTGACGCAAGCTCCGCAGAGTAAGATGAGACCACAATTGGAATGTTTGGGCTTTTTCCTAACACCCACGACGGGAATTTCTGCGTGGCTGTATCGCTTTTGCCGTGTCGCGGCGGCATGAAAATCATCAATCGGACATCTTCGCCAGCTAGCAATCGGCGATATCCTTGCTCTAACTCCTTAGCAATCTCGGCATGGAACCACTCCAGTTGGTACTTTGGATCTATAGCAATGCAGTACTCAGCAAAAGAGCCGTTATCTGCAATTTCTCTAAGAATCCCGACGGTCTGCTCTGGCTTTAAGTAGTTGCTCTGCTTGTTTTGCACTGAGTGCTACTCCTATGTCATTACCGTTTGTAGTCATGTCCAGCTTGTCGCCGTAAACTTTTGGATTCATCTTAGACATCAGCCACTTGCGTGTGTCGATTCTTAAACGTGACCTCTGAACATTCTCGCTATTGAATATATATCCATCGCCTTCTAGCTTCTCCATATAGTCGTTAGTAGCGTTATCTGCAATATCAATAATCTCTTCAGCTTGCGCATATGATCGTTCTTCACATGCATGCGCGTATTGCTCACGAAACTTATCATTTTCTCGCAACCAGCGAAAAAGTGTCTGCATAGAGACCATATCTTTTTCTTTACATATAGATCGTACTGAATAGCCTTCTGCTATTTTCTGACATATTCTATCTGCTAGTTTGTCAGAGTATTTTGTAGGACGCCCGTTCTTTTTAGGTGTTTTTGTAGGCGGCTTTTTAGAAGACTTAGGCTTGCTTTTGGCTGTAGTTTTGGACATAACCAACATCCTCGCTAGTCGCCTGCGTCTTGTGAGTTAATTAAATTATATCATATTGATAAAATATCAAAAATCTTT
>CALHZJ010000107.1 GCA_938041005.1 uncultured Candidatus Saccharibacteria bacterium
GGCGACCTTTTGAAACTCTAAAACGTTTTTTCAAGATTTATATTCGCGATTTTGACGGCGCAAAGGAACTTCGAGAGAAGTTGATGCACACCACGACGACAGACGAAGTCCGCCAGATACTTGAAAAAGTATAGCTATTATGGTATAAAAAATAATAAATGTTAGATTTACCTACTGAAGCGATATATCTGCCAGAGAACAATGGTTACGAAGACCTTCCTACAGGCAATACTATAACTTTGTTTCATAAAACACCTGAAGAATTAACTCCAAAATCAAGAATAGTAATCCGGAATGACGCACAAATGATAAAAGACGATGAGTCAAAAACATCCGGAATCCTAATATTGCCAAAAGGCGACCAGTTAGAGGTCGATTTCTCTTCCGATTCTTACCTTGATCCTTATGGACTAGATAAGATAAGAAAGAGATCACAAGAGGTAACAAAACTTAATTCAGAACAATCTCGAGTGCGCATTATTGAAGCACTAGGAGTACTGGGTTCTAGCATCGTTGTTTGGAGTTCCGCACCTGACACTGCAAGTTATTATGATAAATTTGGTATCACAAGTGACAGAAAAGCAGAAGACGAAAAAGCAGAAGAATATCTCAGCGGGCTGGTAGAAATAACCGAAATTTTGGGCGCTTACGGATTAATATGTGCAACATTTGACACCAAACATATACGTAGCCACAAGGGCGCACTATTAATAGATGACCAAAGATCGGTTCGAAGTCTGGATGAAGGTGACGTGGTCTACAGAACTATGGAGACTTATTACGAAGATCTCGCAAAACAAGGGATTACGGGTCGCCAATTTAGAAAATTATTCATACAGCCTCTTTATAAAATTGTCTCAGAACAAGAAGAATCCTTGCTACACAGGAAAGGAATAGGTTCTATAAAATCATTCCTCTCCGACTACTAGATCGTAGCCACCATATCACCGGATTGCGATCATAACGACAAAATAAGATCTCCTGATAACGGGAGATCTTATTGTCGTACATTAAATCCTAGCGTCGTCGCTTACGCCTATGAAGATCAGCAACCTTCAATCGCACCATATGACGGTCGATAAGCTGCTTGGCTTTCTCGCGCTCAACTTGATCGCCAGCCTCATCACGCGCCTTAATAGCACGCTCCAGAGCCTTCTGAGTTTCCGCCTCGATGATGTCATCGCCGTGATCAGCTTCATCAACCAGAATCTGCACCGACGAATAGTCAATTTTTACCACGCCACCAGAGATTGCAAAATATTCCAACTGATTATCAGAATCTTCTTTATGTCGACGCACGGTAATTACGCCGTCCCGTGCAATCGTCACTAGCGGCTCATGGCTTGGAAAAACAGAAATTTCTCCGTCAATGGTCGGAATTGACACCGAATAAACTTCTTCGTCAACCTTCGTACCGACAAGTGTGACTAATGACAATTTCATGGCTATTTAGCTTTCTTCTCAGAATGTTTTTTAGCCTCGGCAGATTCAGCTTCAGCGTCGCGAGCAACTTGGTCAGCCAGCGTACCCTGGACCATATAGAACCAGTTTTCAGGCTTATCATCGTATTTACCAGCCAAAATGTCGGAAGCGTCGCGAATGGTGTCTTCCAATTTAACGTAAACACCTGGATTTCCAGTAAACTTCTCAGCCACGTGGAATGGCTGTGCCAAGAATCGCTGAATACGACGAGCGCGAGCAACAATCTGCTTCTGATCATCCGACAATTCTTCCATACCAAGAATAGCGATGATATCCTGAAGCTCTTTGTATTGCTGCAAAATTCGCTGAACCTCGCGCGCCACGCGGTAATGCTCTTCACCGACAATTTCTGGATCAAGCGAGTTTGAGCTCGAGTCCAAAACGTCAACCGCTGGATAAATACCGATTTCCGTCAATGCACGGTTCATCACAATTGTAGCGTCAAGGTGAGCAAAGGTCGTCGCAGGAGCTGGGTCAGTTAAGTCGTCAGCTGGCACATAGACAGCCTGAACAGAGGTAATCGAGCCTTTCTTTGTTGAGGTAATTCGCTCTTGTAATGCACCCATTTCCTGCTGAAGGTTTGGCTGATAACCAACCGCGCTTGGCAAACGACCGAGCAATGCCGACACCTCAGCACCAGCCTGAGTATAACGATAAATATTGTCGATAAATAGCAAGACATCTTTACCTTCATCACGGAAAGCTTCAGCCATCGCCAGACCCGACAATGCCACGCGCAAACGTGCTCCAGGCGGCTCGTTCATTTGCCCGAAGACTAGCGAAGTCTTATCCAAAACGCCAGCTTCTTCCATTTCATAGTAAAGGTCGTTACCTTCACGCGTTCGCTCACCAACACCAGCAAAAACAGAGTTTCCAGAGTGGAACTTAGCGATATTGTTAATCAACTCAGTAATAAGAACCGTTTTACCAACACCAGCACCGGCAAACAAGCCAGCTTTTCCACCCTTAGCAAGTGGCGCAATCAAGTCAACAACCTTAATACCAGTTTCCAAGATTTCAGTCTTATTTGACTGCTCAGAAAGCTCTGGAGCAGGGCGGTGAATTGGGGCGGTTTTTCCCTTTGGTTGCGGCTTTTCATCAATCGCTTCACCGACAACATTAAACATTCGCCCTTGAGTTTCTGCGCCGACTGGAACGGAAATTGGAGCGCCAGTCGCAACAACTTCTGCGCCACGGCTCAATCCATCCGTCGAAGACAGGGCAATTGCTCGAACAGTATGCTCGTCCAAGTGCTGAGCGACCTCCAGCACCAAATTCTCATTGCCGTTTTTAACGTGCAACGCGTCATAAATCGCTGGAAGTTCAATATCTCGTGGAAATTCCACATCAACGACCACGCCAACAATCTGAATAATTTTACCTAAATCTTTTGCCATCTTTTTCTCCTTTATCATTGTTCCATCGCCTCCACGCCACCAGAAATTTCAGCAAGCTCTTGAGTAATCGCTCCTTGACGAGCTTTATTCATAGCTAACGTCAAATCATCAACCAAATCGCTGGCATTATCCGTAGCATTCTTCATCGCCATCATACGCATAG
>CALHZJ010000108.1 GCA_938041005.1 uncultured Candidatus Saccharibacteria bacterium
ACTTCAACAAACCATAATCTTTGGCTTTTTCAGCGGCGTCACCAATGCGAATAATGGCACGAGCGACATTAATAATATTTTCTTTATCATTCATACGCTTATTATATATCTATTTACACAATTCTTCTTGTTTCTTGAAGACAATTCTAACCGCCAACGAACCAACTAATGCTATCAGCTGAGAAAGTACGCTAGAGTTATAGCTGACGTTTGAAGTCTTATCATCTTCCGGATTCAACAGACTATCGTCAACCCAAAGCCCCGAATAAACGCCGGATATATTTATATTGTTGGCGACGTCTTCGTCACAATTATAATTAGCTTTTTCCTCCGATGAATTATCTGATGAAGCAGGAATTTCTTGAGGAACTGGAGCATTTAAATCCTCTTTCAAAACATTATCGGTGTCATCACAACAATCGCTCGATTCTTCAATTTTTACAGAGCATTTTGACTCATCACAATCATCTGCAACAATCGATTCACCGCATTCTTCAGTCAATTCAGTTTTTTCCGCGACTTTTTTCACAACCTTATCGACGATATTATTCTGATCAATTTCATCATCGGCTAATTTCAAATCAGGAATAAATTGCCCTATTACTTCAGACTTATTGGTCGGCAATTCTTCCAATTCACACACACCTTCTTTATCCAACTCTGCGCAATCACCCAAATCATCCACCGCATTATCAGTTTTGCTCACAACCGCACGATCATCAGAAACCTCAAACGTAGCAACATTCTCCGAATCTTCGAAAGATACTTCACGCTCTTCAAGATCGCATTGCGGTAAAGTTGGCGAATCCTCCTTATTTTCTGTCAACTCAACAGATTCAATTCTTTTACGCACAACCTCATCACTCAGCTCAATCTCAGCTGGCGCATTATTATTGTCATCATCCGTCGCCACATCAATTTCATTATTGACTTGAACAAAATCACGCACAGGCAAGGAATTTGACTCATTAGAAATAGTTTTCTCAGTCAAATCTTTTTCTGGAGCAGAGTCTTCCAAAATCGGTGCAGAGTTTATATTATTTTCATTCCCTACATGGCTATCTTTCTTTATAGGTAATTCTCTCGACAATTCATCCTCTTTATCAACAGCCGGAGCTTGATTTTCAGAAGACATATCTTCTTTATGAATATCTACTTTTTCATCAACATCTTCCGAGTCCATCAAGTTAATTTGACTATCCACCTCAGTCTCGTCCGGCTCTTCGTTAATTTTCGGCGGGATATTTTCTTTGATTATTTTCGCGCTTGGAACACTTTCCGACGACGCACTCTCACTATCCAAACATTCATCATCCGTCGATTTGTTCACTTCATTACTTTCCGTCGACACGCGCATCGACGCATCATCATCGCTCACTTCCGACTTAACCGCAGGTTTTTCTGATACGGATTCAGGTTTTTCATTTTCTGATAGACTGTCTTTTTCAATTGACTCGGATACCTTCTCTTCGTTATCAGCACTAACATATCCAGCAACAACAAAATCACAACCATCATTCATTAAGTCAGACAAATAACTCTCTGGCTCTTCTGCTGCCGGCTGTAAATTCTCTTCCGCAAAATTTCGCATTCTTAGTATTGAGCAAGTTCCCGCCGCAGCGCAACTGGCGCACGCCGCGCTGACTACGTTTTGGCAAATTTCCGATCGCCTTTCGTCGCTCAAACATTCCTCTGCTGTTTCCGCTTCATTTTCCTCAGTAAATGACGTATCAATTTTCTCGCCGCTAGCAACCGCTTCTACCAAATTTAACTCAGCCGCATCATCATCAATTTTTGAAGATAGATCCTGAAAATTAGCATTGCCATTCAACGCCGAGAAAACGTTAAAATCGCCCGCTCCATCCACCAAACCTTCGTTCATTGCTCAAAAAAAGTCTCCGTTGAAATTTTCAATTCGCTCACACCGGCGGCGGATAATTTTTGCCAAACATCTCTAACAAACGGCAAACTTCCACAGACCAAAAAATGCGCATCTTCTGGCGTTTCGTGAACAATTTTTTCTACATCAAATCGACCGTTAAGCCAACCATCATTTTCCTCAATCTGCTGGCGAGTACTGAACTTCTTCACTTTAATATTTGACGCCGCTAGCTCATTTTCAAAAACCATATATTCTGGCGATTTTTGACTAAAATATAAAAACGTCGGCTGACTAGAACTTGCCATAACGCTCCAAATTGGACTAAGTCCGCAGCCCGCAGCAATTCCGACCAAAGGACTTTCTGTTTGCGGATTAAAATCGCCATAAGCGTGGCTAATTTGTAATTTATCGCCAACATTCCGTGAACATAAATAGCTAGAAAATTCACCGCCAACATTCTTCACGGTAATTGACATTAGCTCATCGTCAGGAGTAGAAGAAATACTATAAGCCTTCCCTTCACGCACGCTGCTGCCATCAATAAAAACCGTAATATATTGTCCGGCGGTAAAGTCGAACGGTCGCGCAAAATATAACGTCTTCACTTCAGGATTTTCCTGACGGACGCGCACAATTTCAACCTCTAATGAATCACGCATTCTCCAACGTACCTTTCCATTATTTTCTGAGCTTCTCTAAATTCTTCGTCAGTAAAAGTGTGGTAATTCGCAAACTTTGGACTAATTGTCGTGCCGGTGCGAAAATGTTGCAAAGCAAATCTCTTCGCGCCCTTAACTAGCTCGCCAATCTTCTCAAAATCGCTAACTTCCAATTGCTCGCGGACAATCGTCGTACGGAATTCGTGATCAATTCCCGAATCAATCATCAGCCGAACATTCTCCTTGATCGCCTCCAAATCAATCGGTCTCGCCGCAATTTCAACATATTTTTCCAGCGGACCTTTCACGTCCATCGCAATAAAATCAATCAGCCCTTCTTCAACCATTCCACGAACTATATCTGGATGCGTGCCGTTGGTGTCCAATTTAATATCAAAACCAAGTTTCTTAATCATCCGACATAATTCCGGCAAATCTTCATTTACCGTTGGCTCACCGCCAGAAATCACCACGCCGTCCAGCCGACCAACTCGCGATTTTAGAAATATCATCACCTCATAAACTGGAAGACTCGGCGCTAACCGTTCAGGTAATACCAATTCAGGATTATGGCAATAGCCGCAGCGCATATTGCAACCAGAGAGAAACAGAGCTGCCGCCACGTGCCCTGGATAATCCACGAGCGACAGCTTCTGAATTCCACCAATTGACACCTTAAGCTGCCGCGACGGCGCTAAGTCGCTGGTGTTCGGCGGCATCGTCATAATGCTCCCTCATTTCAAATTCCGCTTGCTTGCCCTTATTCCATTGAGAAACTGGACGCAAGAAACCAACCACACGCGAGTAAACTTCAGTCGCTTCACCACACTTTGGACATTCTGGATGCTCACCGACAATATAGCCGTGATTCTTACAAATTGAGAAACTTGGGCTGAACGTGAAGTATGGCAATTTGTAATTTTCGCAAATTGTCTTCACTAATTTTTTCAAAGTTTGCGGATCGTCCATACGCTCACCTAAGAAGAAGTGAATCACCGTACCGCCCGTGTATTTGGTTTGCAAATTGTCCTGAAGATCCATCAACTCAAACAAATCGTCCGTGTAATTAACCGGCAAGTGGCTAGAGTTGGTATAGAACGGACATTTAACTTCCGCACCAATTCCGTTAGCAAAATGCGCTCGATCTGGGAAGCTGGCTTTATCAAGTTGTGCTAATCGATACGTCGTGCCTTCAGCTGGCGTTGCCTCAAGATTGTAATTATTGCCAGTTTCCTTCTGATATTCCACCAAACGATCGCGCATAAAATCAAGCGTTTTCTCAGCAAAAGCTTTACCTTTTTCCGTGCCAATATCAACGCCTAGTAAATTAAGCGCCGCCTCGTTCGTGCCGATCAAACCGATAGTTGAAAAATGGTTCTTCCAATATTGATTGAAACGCTGTTTAATGTTTCGCAAATAAAACTTGGTGTACGGATACAAATTAGCGTCGGTCAATCGCTCCAAAACTTTACGCTTAGTTTCCAAACTGTCCTTTGCCATGTCCATAAGCTCAGCCAACCCCTTAAAGAATTCTTTTTCGTTCTTAGATTTTAGCGCCAGTCGTGGCAAGTTTATTGTTACCACACCGACTGAACCAGTCATTGGATTTGAGCCGAACAAGCCGCCACCACGATATTCCAATTGACGATTATCAATACGCAATCGACAGCACATCGAGCGCGCATCTTCTGGATCCATGTCAGAATTAATGAAGTTTGAGAAGTACGGAATGCCGTATTTAGCGCTAGCTTCCCACAAACTTTCAATCACTGGATTATCCCAATTGAAGTCCTTGGTGATATTAACCGTTGGAATTGGGAACGTAAACACGCGACCGTTAGCGTCGCCCTCAGAAAGAACCTCCAACAGAGCCTTGTTCAGCATATTCATTTCTTCTTGATATTCGCCATAAGTCGTGTCCTGCATCTCGCCACCAATAATCACTGGATTATCTGCCATATGCTTTGGACATTCAAGGTCAAGTGTAATGTTGGTAAACGGTGTCTGAAAGCCAACACGAGTCGGTACGTTGACATTAAAGACGAATTCTTGAATAGCCTGTTTTACTTCTTTATAGCTCAATTTATCGGCACGAATAAATGGCGCTAATAATGTGTCAAAATCAGAGAAAGCCTGCGCACCAGCCGCTTCGCCCTGTAATGTATAAAAGAAGTTTACGACTTGACCAAGCGCTGATCGGAAATGCTTAGCTGGCTTAGAGGCAACCTTACCAGCTACGCCAGTAAATCCTTCTTGCAATAAGTCAGTCAAGTCCCAACCAACACAATAAACGCTTAGCAAGTTAAGATCGTGAATATGCAAGTCTCCTTCTTTGTGAGCTTGCCCGATTTTCGATGTATAAATCTTATCCAGCCAGTAAGTCTTCGTAATCTCCGCTGAAACATAGTTATTCAAACCCTGAAGACTGTAGCCCATATTAGAGTTTTCATTAACTTTCCAGTCCAAATTTTCCAGATATTTATCGATCAAATCAACGTGTGCATTAGAGGTAATTTCGCGCAATTTTTTATGCTGATCACGGTAAATAATGTACGCCTTTGCAGTTTTCTTAAACTTAGAGTCAATCAACGCATCCTCAACAATGTCCTGAATATCTTCAACGCTTGGTAGACGCTTTTGGTTGCGAGTTTCCAAAACGCCCAAAACTTTGTCGGTCAATTCAACTGCTTGAGCAGCGTCAAATTCGCCAGTTTCCAGCCCTGCCTTTTCAATTGCCTTTTCAATTTTTTTCCGATCAAATTTAGCAGTTCGACCGTCGCGTTTTTTAATTGATTTATACATTCCCCCTCCTTGTTTATAAAAATAGCAAACCAGCCCAAACTCTCCAGTGGGCGCATGTTGCAAAAAACGTTATTTATTTTCTAAAACACCATATGTAGTGCTTAATATTGAATATACACGCGATATATAGCGTCTGTCAATGAAAGTACATTGTATTATTTACATTTATGATTTCTTTATACAATCTGCAAGAAACTCGTTAATCTCGAGGAACAGTCAACGTAAATTCCACGCCAGCTGACGGCTTGCTTTTGATGCGAATAGTATAACCACAGCGATCCGCCAGAGTCTTAGCAATTGCCAGCCCCAAACCATATCCTGACGCGTCGGTCCGAGTCCGCGCTGCGTCTGCACGATAAAATCTCTCGAAAATGTGTTTTTGATCATTTGACGAAATGCCTGGTCCATTATCTTTAACTATAAATTCCACAGAATTTTTATTCAGCCTGACCCAAATCTTTACTTCACCGACTTTTTGCGGCGCGTATTTAATAGCATTGTCTACCAAAATTGATAAAATCTGACGAACCGCATTTACTTGCAAAGTTACTTTTTGACCATCTGGAATATCATGAAAAATCTTAACCTGCTTTGCTTTTGCGATTTGAGAATACTGTCTTATAACCTCTTTAATAATTTCAGAAATATCAATTAGCTCTGGATCATTCAAAGCATTTTCCGACTTCGCCAAATCCAGCAGCGAATTGCTAAGATTAGTAAGCTTTTTAATTTCCTCAACGTTTTGGCTCAAAACCTGACGAGCTTTTTCGTCGGTCAGCACACGCTTACGTATCGCTATTTCATTACTCAAAAGCAACGCCGCCAACGGAGTTCTTAGCTCGTGGCTAGCATTAGACACAAATTGGGCTTGCTGCTCAATTGACCGTTCAATTGGCGCCAGCGTTCTTCGTGCCAGCACTAGGCTCAACCAATAGCCAAACACCAACATCGCACCATTTAACGCAATTAAAGATATCACCACCATTTCGCGCGTTTCATTGTCACGTCGCTCTAACCGATGATGAAATTGATCTTCAATATCCGCAGATTGCTTAATATGATCATCAGGTGGCAATCCTCGGTTAAGTTGCGTCGAGGTAACGGCATAAATAATCACGCTAAACACCAGTGACAACGTCATAATCACAGCCAAATAACTCAGTGCTAGTCGCTTGACGCGTTGCTGTTTCATGATTTTTCCTCTAATTTATAGCCAAAACCCGAAACCGTGTGAATTAATTTCGACTTAAATGGCTTATCGATTTTTCGACGCAAAAACATAATAAATAGCTCAACATTATTCGGTAATACGTCCGCGTCAAAATCCCAAACGTGCGATATAATCTGTTCTTTTGATAAAACCTTACCTTTGTTCCGCATCAAATACTCCAAAACGCCATATTCCTTAGCAGTCAAGTTAATTTCCTGCGAAGCTCGCATTACTTTTTTCGAGCTTGGATCAAGTTTCAAATCGCCCACCTGAAGAATTTCCTCCAATTTCTCATTCGGCCTACGAAGTAGCGCCCTTATGCGAGCCAATAGCACATCAAAGCTAAACGGCTTAGCTAAATAATCATCCGCCCCCGTATCCAAACCTTCAACAATGTCACGTTCCGCATCGCGTGCGGTCAACATTAAAATCGGCGTTTTATTACCGTCATTCCTCAGGGCTCGACAAACTTCATAGCCATTCATTTCTGGCAACATTATGTCCAAAATAATAACATCATAATCATCAGCCGCAGCAGTTCGATAACCTTCGCTGCCATCGTGCGCTATATCAACCGCATACGACTCGTCTTCCAACCCTTCTTTTAATAGTTGAGCAATCGTAGCGTCATCTTCAATCAGTAAAACTCTCACAGATATATTATACCTTTATATCTCAATAATTTCACACAACTACCTAAAGCTGCGAAGTCATCGTCGCCATAGTCCTGGTTTGGAAAGTATAGGTTTCAGTTTAGTTAAAGACAGCGTATTATCAAGGTTAGGTCTATAAGCATTAAAATAATACACCTAACTTTGGTCACCATTTTTTAGTTATTCACTCTTTTTTCAGATAGTGCTTTTAAAGTTATAATGTAAAATGCCGCAACCAAAACACTATACATCATAATCGGAGGATAGACAGTTAAGGATAAAATCAATCCCACTACTTTAATTATTAAGTCAGGTATCAATAACTTTCTATATTGTGCGGTAGCTTCAAGTAATTCTTTCTTATCTATATTGGGTTTATCAATTGCTTTATGTAAAAACCAGTTTGCTACCGTTGACATAATAACGATCAGTCCATAAAAGAGCTGTGCCGTATGATTCATGAAATGATTACTAACTATTCCTGTAGCATAGGGCATAAATGAAACAAAAAATAAAAGATACAAATTACACCAAATAACACGTTGAGAAATTTTCTCAACCTTTTCCCATAATGTGTTTAGTGCCATCCATAACGATCCCAACCAGAAAAAGGAAAGAAAATAAGCAAAGAAATTTTGCCGTAAATCCCAAAAAGCTTGAAGACTTGGTGTCGTTGGTTTTTCTAACTCTAAAATCAAAATGGTCATAATAATTGCTAGAACAGCATCTGTCAATGCAATTAATCTATCTTTCTTCATCAGATTACATCGCCTTTCATTTCGTAGTATTCAATCTCATTGTATAATATTTTTTAATTTTGCTGTAAAATTGACTATTCTTCTTTTATTTTTATTCTGCTTGTTGTTATAATTGGTTTCTAACATAAATTTAAGGGGAGTGTATGTTAATAAGAAAACGCTTTTTAAATACAAAAGTTAAAATATTAACCGGCATAATGATAGCTGGATTAGTTGTCAGTGGATCACTACTTACCTTGCCAACCGTACAAGCTAAGAATACTGTTAGCGATGATTATCCACTAAATGATAGCGCCAACTGGAATCAAGAGCCTGTTTGGCGCGACGAGTTTGACGGCACATCATTAGATAGAGAATCCTGGAATGTGCGTAGCGGCGGATGGGGTGCAAACCATGTTCAAAGTTGCTATAGAGACAGAGAGGAAAATGTCAATGTCAAAAACGGCAACCTAAATATAGTTGGACTATACAAGCCAGGAGAAAGGTGTAGTGGCAATGAAAAAAGCGGCAATTTCACCTCTGGATTCGTAGAAACGAAGGGCAAAAAATTTTGGACCTACGGCTATATTGAGGCTCGCATAAAAATGCCGAATAATAAGAGTACTTGGCCAGCATTCTGGATGAGCCCTAACGAATCTGCATATGGTAGTTGGCCTCGCAGTGGTGAAATTGATATCGTAGAAACTAAAGGCTCTAACTTAGATTACGCGGCAGCAGATGCTCACTGGGGAATCTCACCAGGATACAAGAAGCATGCCCAAGGTAAAAAATTGCCAGCTGGATTTAAAGACACTACTCAGTGGCACACTTACGGCGTAAAATGGACTGAAGGAAAATTGGAATATTACATTGACGGCGTAAAATTCCATACAGTCAGTAGTTTTGGATGGCCAAACGCAGCAAATACACCTTATGGTCCGTTTGACAAGCCATTCTTCCTACGACTCAACTTGGCAATCGGCGGCGACTACATTGATGGCAATGGTAGCAAGTGGTCAAACGCCTACAATGCCCTAGCTAAATATCCAGAGTCATTCCCAGCAACTATGTCAATCGATTACGTTCGCGTATACGAAAGACGAACAGCTAAAGAAGTTAACGTGCCAGACAATAACTTGCGCGCTCAACTTAATAAAAACCTGTCAACAGTGCTTAGTACTGATCGTAAAGACGATCAAAAGATTACTGATGTAGAGCTAGAAAAATTGACAGATCTTAACCTAGATGCAGCCGACAACGCATCAGAAGCAGAAAAAATTCACGATTTAACAGGCTTGGAGGCAGCTAAAAACCTCAAGTCCTTATCTCTTAAGAACAACTCTGTCTTCGACCTAAGAGCGGTTTCCAACATCAAATCTCTAAAGTCAATAAACCTAACGATTAATCGCTAATTCGACTTAAGTGTTTACGAGAAAATTGTCATCTCATTACGGGGTGGCAATTTTTTATTTCAACCCGAAACTCCAGTAACCAACACCTCTGTAATCATGTTGTTAAAATAGCTACATATTAAACTTTACTTTTATTCTGCTTATTGTTACAGTGGTGTTAAATATCAAAATATTGGGAGAGATAAAAAATGTTAATAAAAAAACGTTTTTTAAATAAAAAATTTAAGGCAATAACTGGATTAATGGTCGCTGCAATTGTTATTGGTGGGTCGTTGTTCACTATGCCTATAGATAACGCCAAAAGTGCAGGAAGTCCATATCCGCCAACAGACAGTGAATATGAGAAAGTCTGGTCAGATGAGTTTAATGGAGATTCACTAGATACGAACGTATGGTCTCCATACACAGGAGGCTGGAACGCTAGTGAGGTTCAGGGGTGCTATACAGAATCCGCGGAAAATATAAACGTCAGTGGAGGTAGCCTGAATCTGATCGGTCTATATAAACCAGGCGTAACCTGTAATAAGGGTAAAAATAAAGATTTTACTTCTGGATTCGTAGAAACAAAAGATAAACAATCTTGGACTTACGGATATTTTGAAGCTCGCATAAAAATGCCAAATAATAAAAGTACCTGGCCAGCATTCTGGATGAGCCCTAACGTAAAAAGATACGGTGACGGGTGGCCTATGAATGGCGAAATCGACATCGTAGAAACAAAGGGTTCTGATTTGGACTATGCTGCCGCGGATGCACACTGGGGAAAATCCATAACCAATAAGACACACAAGAACAGCCACAAATCGGACCTACCGGCAGGCTTTTCAAATACTACTGACTGGCATACCTATGGAGTAAAATGGACCGAAGGAAAGCTAGAATACTTCATTGACGGAAAGAGATATCACACAGTTGAAGGATTTGGTCAACCAAATGCCGCAAACACACCGCACGGACCATTCGACGTACCATTCTTCCTGCGTCTTAACATGGCAATTGGCGGTACTTATATCGACGGCCCTGGTGGTAAATGGTCGAATGCCTACAATGTCGTAGCAGAAGAACCAGGCACATTCCCTGCAACTATGTCAGTCGACTACGTTCGTATATACCAAAAACGAGAACCTAAAGAAGTTGAAGTCAAAGACACGGAACTACGCAAGTTGCTCAATGAAAAACTAGGAGAAAAACTTGGCACAACTCGTGCGACAGATCAAAAAATTACTGACGTAGAGTTGGAAAAATTGACAGATCTTAACCTAGACAACTCAAATATTACCAACCTAACTGGAATAGAAGCTGCCAAGAATCTTAAGAATTTGTCGTTAAATCACAACTCAATCTCAGATATAAGCCCACTACCTGGATTGACTTCCCTAAAGACTCTATCCCTAAAAGAGAACAAGATTACAGATATAAGCCCGCTGACTGGACTGACTTCTCTAACTTCACTAAATCTTGAAGACCAGCAGCCTAGCATTAAACCTACCGACAAATCATTCGCTTCGCCATTAAAGGATTTGGCAGGAAATGTAGTTTCCGTGACCAACTCAGCAGACGTTATTAACAGCACGGCAACTCCTGGAAATATTCAGTTACTGTCACTGCCAGCTAGTGGAGCATCTCCTATCCTGAATACTCTTTGGACAAGAAGTGTAACAATCGGAGCAGTTTCAGCTACATTTAGCGGTACTCTGGCTATTGACACATCAGCAATCCCTAGGACAGCACAGCCACAACCTCAACCGCAACCTCATCCACAGCCACAGCCACAACCACAACCACAGCCTGGAAATCCATCAGCTGCCACTCATAATCCAGCTAATAAGCCTCAGAGTACTGTAAGCAACCTACTTGCAAACACAGGATTTAATGTCTTCTTAGGTGTTATCGCCACTCTAGCATTAGTTG
>CALHZJ010000109.1 GCA_938041005.1 uncultured Candidatus Saccharibacteria bacterium
GTAACTAATTTTAATGACACAATCCGTTTCACACTCCAAATCGTGGGCGGATGAGGCAAAAGGAGAAGAGAATGTCTGTAAAGGTAGACATTAAGGCTTTGCTGGAGTCAGGTGTTCATTTTGGACACAAAACCAGCCGCTGGCACCCAAAGATGGCGCCATATATTCACAGTAAGCGTCAGGATAGTCACATTATTGACTTGACTAAGACTGTTGAAGCTTTGGACAAGGCTTTGCCGGAATTGACAAAGATTGCTGCATCAGGCCGTAAGGTTCTGTTTGTTGGCACCAAGAAACAAGCCAAAGATGTTGTTCGTGAAGCAGCTGAAAAAATCAACCAGCCATACGTAGTTGAGCGCTGGATTGGTGGTATGTTGACTAACGGTTCAACTATTGCTCAGCAAATTAAGAAGCTGAAGAATCTTGAAAAGCGAATGGCTTCAGGTGACTTGGAGAAGCGTTATAATAAGCTTGAAGTGCAGCGTTTTCAAGAGGAAATCGACAGCTTGAATATGAAATATGGCGGCATCAAGGATTTGATGGGCAAGCCAGGCGCTGTTGTTGTAGTTGACGCATTGACCGACGCAAATGCAGTTCGTGAGGCTCAAACTTTGGGTGTGCCAGTATTTGCGATTGTTGACACCAACGTTAACCCAACAGGAATTGATTACGTAATTCCAGGTAATGACGACGCTGTTAAGGGTATTCAATTGCTATTAGACTACTTCACTGCGGCTGTTGCTGAAGGCGCAGGTAGTGTAAAGGCTGAAGAAAAACCAGCTAAAAAAGAGGAGAAATAGGATGGGCGTTTCTGTTGACGATATTAAAAAATTGCGCGAATTGACCGGCGTAGGCTTGACTGACGCTAAGAAAGCTTTGGTTGAAGCTGATGGCGATTTCGATAAAGCTTTGGAAGCTATGCGCAAAAAAGGCTTGACGAAAGCTGAAAAGAAGGGCGATCGTGAAGCTCGTGAAGGTTTGATCGAAAGCTACGTTCACTCTGGTCGAATCGGCGTTATCGTTGAGGTAAACTGTGAAACCGACTTCGTGGCTCGACTTGACGACTTTAAGACGTTGGCGCACGAAATTGCTATGCAAATTGCAGCGATGAGTCCAAAGTATGTTTCTGAAGCTGACATTCCAGCAGAGGAAATGGAGCGCGTTAAAGCTGAGCTTATGGCGAGCGAATCTTTGGCAAGCAAGCCTGAAGAAATGCGCGAGAAGATCGTTGAAGGTCAATTGAAGAAGCATTTTGCTGAGCAGGTTCTTATGAGCCAGGCGTACATTTTGGACGACTCTAAGACTGTTGAGCAACACATTAAGGAAGCGATTGCGAAATTAGGTGAGAACATCGTAGTTCGTCAATTCAAGCGAATTGAGCTGGGCGTAAGCGAATAATTCCTAGTTTAGAAAATTGCTCTGGAAAGAAATCGGCTGTAATAATGCGGCCGATTTTTATTGTGTCAATATTTACCACAAGTATATTGACAATATCGCAAATATGTGCTAGTATGGTTACATATCAAAAATGATAGTAAAAACAAAAAAAGGAAAGATATGAGCGAAACACCAAGCCGAAAACAAGGTTCTTCTCGGGAAGTTACATGGGACGTAGTAGCAGCTGCTGGAGAGGCTCTTGAGCGTGAAGCAGAAGCGACTGCGGAGCAAAATCAAGGCGAAAATACACCTGCGGAGCAAGATTCAGGCGAAACTCAGGTGAATGTTAATTACGGGCGCAAAGCTTATGGGGAGACGACACAATATCCGACTACGGAGTTACAGAAGAAAACGCGCGATGAGCGTATTGCTGATGGCCAAGAGAAAGTTGCTGCGCTGAAGAATAAGGCTAAAGAAGGTCTTGGTCGCGTATGGAAGGGTTTGAAAGATAGTTTTTATATTGGCGTGAGTCGGGGTTCTGAATTACCTGGACAGATTGCTGAAGGAGCTGGACGCGCTAAGGAACAAATAGGCAATACTTTGTCTGAAGCAAAGAATAAGGCTGCGGAATTGTTTGCGGGCGGTCGAGAGTTTATTCTTCAGAAAGCCTCAGAAGCCCGTACGCGAAAAGAAGAAAGGCAAAAAGCTCGTCAAGAACGTAAGGAAGCTCGGGCTAAGGCTAAAGAACAGCGCGAGTTGGATAGGCAGAAATATAACGAAGCGCGAGAGCAGGATAAGGCAGACAATGAGGCTGACAAGTCGACAATTGATAGCAATAAAGAGACTGTAAAAAACTCTAAGCAAGAGCAAAAAGAGGCTGCCGCCAAGCTGGAAGAATTAGAAAAGATACGACGAGAGGCGGAAGAGGAGGCTAAGAAAGCTGCCGCTGAGTATGACGCCGCAAAGAAGGCATTTGAAGCTGATCAAACGAATGAGAAGTTGCGCTTGGAGGCTGATAAAAAGCGTAATCTGGCTGAGGCTGCCGCAGTGGATTTGAAGCTTGCTGAACTTGATGTTAGTGAGCAGAAGAGTAAGATTGATTCTGCCGAGGAAGAAATTGATAAGGCTAAGAGTGAAATAGATAAAGCTAAGGAAGCTATGAAGGAGCGTGCAGAAAAAGCCCGGGAACGTAAGAACGCACGACGACAAACTCGCAGAGAGGCTTTCGGCGACAAATGGGAATCTGCCAAAGATAAGTTGGCGCGGGTTGGCAAGAGCGCGAACTGGATGCTGAATCTTGGCAGAAGGGCTGTTGCGGGAGCTGGTAGGGCTGTCGGTAGGGCTGCTAGGGCGGTCGCCAACAAACTTGACCCAGTTGAGGCAAATAGCGAATCAAGCAACGGTAAATAAGCATAATTGATAATAAAACATAAAAAGGATATTATAAAATCATGAATAACGACCAAACCCAATTAAACATTCGAGTAACAATAGTCACCAAGGCACAGCTGAATTCAATCGGCATCAATCTACCAGAAGATCAGATGCAAGCGCTGATTCAGCACGTAGAAGATACGATCAATAGCCAAATTGGCGAAGAAATCGTTGAATCTCTGGATGATGAGCAGCTGAAAGAATTGGTGCAGATGCAGGACAATGACGCGCCAGCTGAAGAAATTGACGCATGGATTCGTGCACGAGTTCCAGAATATGATGAGATCATTGAAGATAACGTAGCGATTGTCCTGGGTGAATTAGCTAATAATTCCGATGCGATTCAAGCATAAATAAGCCTAGGAAAAATAAATCCGCCTTCACATGAGAGGGCGGATTTTATTGTGTGGAGATTATTGAGCAGCCGTCTTTTTGGTGGCGCGCATCTGTCGTGGTGACGATGAATTGATGATTTTGGATGGTTTCCTGAAGAAGTTTTTCGCGAGTGGCGTCCAGCTCCGAGAAAACGTCGTCCAGTAGAATTAGTGGTCGAGATTGGCTGACTTCTGTTTGAAGTTCTAGTTCTAATAATTTGAACGCCAGCATAATGGTTCGCATTTCGCCGCGTGAAGCAACTTTAATGGCGGGCTGATTATGGAGGAAAATTGTGAAATCTTCACGGTGTGGGCCAGCCGAAGTGAATCCCGTAGCCATTTCATATTCGCGGGATTTTCCTAGGCGATTGAGTAGGGCTTGGTCGTAATTTTCCAGAGGTACAATAGCTCCATATTCGATGGATAATTGCGTATCTTTTCCTGCCAAAGATTCGTATAAATTTTTTATGCGAGGTTCGTTTATCTGGAGAAACTTGGCTCGTTTTTGGGCAATGTTGGTCGCGTATTGGACAAATTTTATATCCCAAGCAAACAGGTTGTCGCGCCAAATTGATGAGTCTTCTTGGTGGGATTTTAAGAGTTCGTTGCGCTGTAAAAGAGTGCGATTAAAAGCTCTTAAATCTGTGTCGTATTTGGGGTCAAGTCGGGCAATTAAGCCATCCAGAAAGTCACGTCGTCGGGATGGTGAAGAGGAAATTAATCTTAGTTCGCTTGGCTCAAACAAAACGACAGGCAAGCGGTTTTTTCTGGTTAAGACCTTTGATTTATTGTCATTGATGATGAATTCTTTGTTGATTTTTCCGGAAATTGAGTCTAGCTTAATGCGTCGCTCGCCGAAATCGCCCTCCAGGTGAATAATTGTTTGCGGAGTGTTCAGCGTCATACAATCGCTGAGGCTGCCTCGAAAACTACTGCCGCGCAGCGCCACATAAACCGCCTCGAGCAGATTCGTCTTGCCGGTGCCATTCGGTCCAACGATTACCGTCCCAGAATTGCTAAAAGTCGCTTCGTGCAGATGATAAGACCGAAAATTGTATAGCTTAATCTTAGAAATCACTCTGTTATTATAGCACGGGGTGCGAGGCAAAATTAGCAGACAAGACGCTTGAAGTTTGATATAATAACGGATAGATAAATTGGAGGAAATATGTTCGACACAAACCCTTATGAAGAAAAAATGAATGCAGCGTTTAGCTTTTTTCAAGATGAATTGAAGAAGGTGCGAACGGGCAGAGCGCACGCTGGGATGCTCGACGGCGTTATGGTTGAGGCTTACGGCTCAAAAATGCCGCTTAATCAGGTTGCAAACGTAACTGCTCCAGAGGCACAAATGTTGTTAGTTACACCATTTGACCCGAGTAATATTACAGCAATTTCTTCTGCAATTCGCGATAATCAAAGTCTAGGTTTTAATCCGTCTGACGATGGGCGAGTGGTTCGCGTTCCAGTTCCAGCTTTGACCGAAGAGCGCCGCCACCAACTGGTGAAACAGGTTAGCGAGAAGGTTGAGGAGGCTCGAATTGCGATGCGAAATATTCGTCAGGATGCATTAAAGGATGCTAAGCGAATGAAGGACAATAAAGAGCTGAGCGAAGACGATTTGAAGCGTGTAGAGAAAGAAATTGACGGCTTAATGAGTAAGATGCAAACGCAAATTGACGAGGCGTTTAAGGCGAAAGAAAAGGACGTCTTGACTGTTTAATGAGCGAAACTTTTGCCGATAAAGTGAAAGCGTTGAATTTGCCGTTGGATCAAATTATTGTTATTGGTAGCGGGATTTTGGATCAATTGGGGATTCGTCCAGCTAGTGATATTGATCTTGCGGCGAGTTCTGATTTGATGAAAAAGCTCTCTGAGGAAAGTGGCGATTGGCTTAAAAAGTTTGACTATAATCAGCGTTTTTATTTTATAAAGGACGACGGTTCGGCTGAAGTTTGGGATGGCTGGGATTTTGATGGGCAGGCTGTTAGCTATGATGATTTGCTTGATTATGCGGTGGAATATGACGGCGTAAGGTTTGTTGATTTGAAATTTCTGCGCAAATGGAAGAGTTGGCGTAGTCGCGAAAAAGATGTTCAAGATGTGAGATTAATTGATGAATGGAGGGCAGATAATGAGTGAAGATGTGAGTTTGCCGCGGCATATCGGGTTTATTGTTGATGGAAATCGTCGGTGGGCAAAGCAGCACGGTCTGCCGACATATGAAGGACATCTGGCGGGCTATAACGCGCTAAAAGACGTGGCATTGGAGGTTCTTCATCGAGGTGTGAAATACGCGAGCGCTTACGTTTTTAGTACAGAGAACTGGAAGCGGTCAGAGGAAGAAGTCCGACATTTGATGAAATTGCTATTGAACATACTGAAAGCTGATCTTCCGATATTTATTGAAAACGAGGTTCGCTTGAGGGTTATTGGGTCTAGGGAAGGCTTGTCGGATCAATTGATCAAAGCGATTGACGAGGCTGAGGAGAAAACTGCCGATTTGAAAAACGGAGAATTGGTCTTATGCTTGAATTATGGTGGACATTTGGAGATTGCTGATGCGGTTAAAAAAATTGTTCAATCTGGAGTTTCTGCTGAGGAAATTACGCCTGAGTTGATTGCTCAAAATATATACGCGCCAGAGGTGCCGCCGTGCGATTTGATTGTCAGAACTTCTAGTGAACAGCGGCTCAGCAACTTTATGTTGTGGCGATCAGCGTACAGTGAGTTGATGTTTATTGAGAAGAATTGGCCAGACATGACGGTGGACGACGTGTCGGTGATTTTAGAGGAATATGCTAATCGGAATAGGCGGTTTGGAAAATGATTATTTGGGGAGTACTTTTAGGGCTATTTGTTCTCATTTTATTGGTGGTTTTGCATGAATTAGGTCATGCTATTGTCGCCAAGAGAAACGGCGT
>CALHZJ010000110.1 GCA_938041005.1 uncultured Candidatus Saccharibacteria bacterium
AGAATGACGTTGCGTTGCAGATGCTGGCATTTAATGCGCCAGAAGAATTTTTCCGAGAGGCGGGAGATGTGGCGTCTGCATGGTTTCAGCCAACCATAAATGAGTGGCAGGGAATGAAGTCGGTTGAAGGGCGATTGTTGTATTTGGCTTAGGCGTAATAGTTGCGTTCCGTATAGAGTAAATATATTATTAGAGTGTATTAATATTTTTGGGTGGAAGGAAGGATTTTTTGGGAGGTTTGGTAATATGGAGTTTTCTAATAGCGGCAGTGAAATTATATATCAGAAAGATACACATACTAGCCTGGGGAGGGTAGCGCTAAAGTTACTGACTAATTATCACGAAGATACACGCTCGGAGCTGCCTGGCAAAGCCTTAGCGGATCTTAAAGAAGAGTATGATGACGTAGCGGGTAAACATAAGGAATTCGCTGAACATTTGAATGAAGCTTCTAGCTTGAGTTCTTTGGTAGCAGCTGCTGGTCACTTAATTTCCCTAAAGGACGTAATGTATGAGATAAATAATGGCGTTCAATTGTCTTTATCCAGTGATGCGAATGGAGAAGTTCCTGGCGATTCGGCTTTGCCAGAAAATATTCCTTGTGACCTTGCCAAAGTTAAAATTTCTGAAAATGATGATGGTACGTATACTGCCAAGATCCCTGTTACAGAACACAGATTTGACTGTAATAGGCATATACGGGCTGATGTGACCATTTATACTATTACGTTTACTTCTGATGGTGAGGTATTAAATCTCACGTCAAAGAAGGTGAAGGGATAATCTAGTTGGCAAATACTTTCTTATCTGTTATAATGTTTGCAGTATGGTACAAGTAACACGTAAAGATCAGAAGGAAGCGAACGAAAATATTATTCGTCGTTTCAACCGCAGGGTTTTGCAAAGCGGTGTTTTGGCTCGCGCTAAGAGCGTTATGCGTTTTGAAAAACCAATTTCAAAGACCGAGCGTCGTAAAAAAGCTATTATTCGCCGCGAGCGACGAGCTGAAAAAACGGCAAAAATGCGCCTAGGGGTGCGTTAATGTCTGCGCTAAAAGAGCGCATTACTAGTGAAATGAAAGCCGCTCTATTGAGCGGCGATCGTTTTCGTGGTGATGTTTTGCGTAATCTAAAGGCAGCAATCTTAAACGAAGAAGTTTCTTTGGGCAAGCGAGAAGACGGCTTGGATGATGCTGAAATTGAAAAAGTCGTTGCTCGAGAAGTGAAAAAGCGCGTCGAAAGTGCGGATTTATATCGAAAGAACGACCGTGCGGAATTGGCGGAACCTGAAGAAAAAGAAGCGGAAATTTTACGAGAATTTTTGCCAGAGCAACTTGGCGAGGCGGAAATCTCAAAGATTGTAGAAGAAGTTATTGCGGGTATGGACGATGTTTCAATTCAGAAAATGGGACAAGTTATTGGCGCGGTAAAAAATAAGGCTGGCAATGCTGCGGATGGCGCGTTGGTGGCAAAAATTGTTAAAGAAAAACTCACAAAATAGGAGGAAAAATGATTGTATTTTTTGGGCCAGCCGGTGCTGGTAAGAGCGTGCAGGGGCAGATTCTGGCGGCGCGTCATGGTTGGCGTTGGCTTAGTGCCGGACAGTTGTTGCGCGATACTCACGATGGCGAATTGATTCATCGTATGCAATCTGGCGAACTGGTGCCGATGAAAACTATCAACGGTTTGATGGGCGAGGCTCTTAATAAAGCTAAGGATATTAATGGTGTAATTCTGGACGGCTATCCAAGACAATTAGAGCAGGCTAAATGGCTGATTGAGTCGCGTTCACATCACGGAAAAGACGTTAAGTTGGTGATTGTGCTGGAAGTTCCGCGCGATGAAATTCTGGAGCGTTTGAGAGTTCGCGGTCGAGTTGACGACACGCCTGAAGCAATCGACAAACGACTCAGTATTTATCGAGGTGAAATTTACCCGATTCTGGATTATTTGAATGACAATGGTGTTCCAATTGTGCATATGAGCGGTGTTGGAACTGTTGGTCAAGTTCATGATGAAATCGAGAGAGAGCTGGTCAGTCGCGGCATCGTTGAGGGCGTAAAATGAGTCAATTGATCACTGGAGAAAAAACGCCGCAACAGATGAAAGATATGCGCGAGTGCGGCAAAATGCTTGCGACAATTTATGATGAATTGAAAAAATCCGTAACGGCTGGAATGAGTGAGTTGGACGCTAATGATTTTGTAGCCAAGCGAATTAAAGATTTTGGTGCAGAAGCGACTTATCTTACGGACGAAGTGAAGTTTCCGGGAGTGATTTGTATATCGACGAACGAGCAATTGGTGCATTCTTTCCCGACCGAATATGTTTTTGAAAAGGGCGACGTGGTTAGCTTCGATTTGGTGATTGGCTATCGTGGAATGAAGACGGATAGCGCTTTTACTATGGTTGTCGATGAAGAGCCTAAGGGTGCGAAGAAACATTTATTGCACGCAACAGAACAGAGTTTATATGCTGGAATTGACGCGATAACTGGCGATGGAACGAGAGTTGGTGATATTTCAGCGGGAGTGGAAGCTGTACTGAAGAAGGCTAAACTTGGTATAATCCGTGAACTAGTTGGTCATGGCGTGGGGCTGAGTATGCATATGGAGCCAGAAATTCCGAATTACGGCAGGCGAGGAACTGGTCCGATTTTGCACGCTGGCGATACAATTGCAATTGAACCGATGGCGAGCTTGGGCGGCGAAAAAATTATCACCGACAGCGACGGTTGGACAATTAGTATGAAAGACGGCAGTCTGGGTGCGCATTTTGAACATACGGTATTGATTACCGAAACTGGCGCTGAAATTCTGACGAAGCTTTAATTATTAATCTGAATCCAGCGATTCGTTATCGAAATCTATCTCGGCGACTATATATCGGGGCTGAGTGGCAAGATCGCCGCCGCCCCATCCGCCAGCATAACGAGTTACGCCGTGCTCAGCTTGCCAATCTAGATCTGTTTTTTGGCTGCATTTTAGATCATCCATCTTTTTGCGCATCTGTTTTTGCTCGATTCCGTCATTATATACTTCAATGTAGAAAAATACTTTATTTTTGCCACACTCTCTGTATCCAATATTATTTTTTAGCGAAGTGTCTTTTGTTGGACCGTTTTTTAGGGTATTTAATAAGTTGTCTGGAAGGTAATTAGCCTGATGCATAGCGCGACCAATACCGCCGCCGTCAAACACTCTTACGCCTAAATCAGTATATCCTCCACCAGGACTATCATAGAATCCAAGCGGTTTATAATTTCTTAAAGGAATTTTATTTCCACCGGCTACGTATGATTTAAAAGCAGTTTCGACTTGATGTAATGTCTCTTTTGCAGCCGCGTCATACGCGTTCTCTCTGAACTTAGAATATGATATAGTGGCAATTCCCGTAAGAATACCGATAACGCAAATACCTATAATAAGCTCGACAAGAGTAAAACCGTTTATGTTTTTCATTGTGAGGATATTGTAGCAGAAATATTTTTTGGCAGCAACAAGGTAATTCACTTGCCAAATTATAGGCATAACCTGTATAATAGAGCTTATGCAGGAGCAATCTCGATATGTGGTAGGAATTGATATTGGCACGAAAAACGTGCGCTGTGTCGTTGGTTATATTGACGCAGAAAATGGTGCGCCAAAAATTGTTGGCGTCGGTGAAGCGCCGAATAGCGGAATGCGAAAGGGAACAGTAACGAATTTGAGTGGCCCAGCCGAAGCTATTGATAAGGCCTTGGAGCCAGCTGAGCGAATGAGCGGTCATCAGATTAACGCAGCTACATTGAGTATTAACGGATCTCATTTATTGAGTACGAAAGCCGACGGAATGATTACCGTTGGAACCGTTAATAATGAAGTTACTCATGATGATATATTGAGGCTGGAGGAAGTTGCTACAACTGGAAAAGTGCCGCAGAATAGAGAAATTTTAGATATTATTGCGCACGCGTATAGGCTGGATGGTCAGGATAATATTAAAGATCCAATTGGTATGACTGGCGCGCGTCTGGAAATTAGGGCGAATGTCGTGTCTGGTTTGGTTCCACACATTACTAATTTACAGAAGTCGGCGGAAATGGCTAAGGTTGAGGCTGTGTCTGTTGTTCCGTCGGTCTTGGCGGCAGCTCAATCCGTTCTTACAGAAAGTCAGCGTGAAAATGGTGTTGCGGTGATTGATTTTGGTGCGGCAACTACAGGAATTGCCATTTACGAAGAGGGCGATTTGCAACATCTGGCGGTTATCCCAATGGGCGGTCAGAATGTAACGAACGATTTGGCTATTGGGCTCAGGACGGATCCGGAAATTGCGGAAGTTGTGAAATTGGCGCACGCGAGATTTGGCGGCGAGACTTTGGGTGAAGTTGAAACGAAGGTTGAAAAGCAGGCATATAAGTTCAATCAAGAAGAAATTGATGAGATTGTTCAAGCGCGATACGAAGAGATTTTTGAGGTAATTGCTAAAGAATTGAAGCGAGCTGGACGATTGGGAAAGCTACCGAGCGGCGTTGTGTTGGTTGGTGGTGCGGCGAAAGTCAAGGGTATGGTAGAGTTTACGAAAGATCAATTGAGCGTGGCGGCACGCTTGGGTGTTCCGGCTGGCTATAGCGGAGTTAGCGATGAAGTGAAGGGCGCAGAATTTTCGGCTGCGGTTGGTCTGATGTTGATTGATTCTATGGGTATTTCGCAGCAGGTAAAACCGATAGTTGGCGCAAATGATGTCACTAAAAAAGCTGGCGGTTTACTCAAAAATATTTTCGCTAGATTTAAATAAATGATATACTTTATGTAAGGATTAAGAGAGGGAATATATGCCGCAAATACAACCAAGTGAAGTTCAAACATTTGCCAGCATAAAGGTCGTCGGTGTCGGCGGCGCTGGTGGCTCAGCTATTAACCGAATGAAAGACGCTGGTCTAACTGGCGTTCAGTTCATTGCTATGAATACGGACGCCCAGGCGTTGCATAATTCGAAGGCTGACATAAAGATTCATCTTGGTCGTGACGCAACTAATGGTTTGGGCGCTGGTGCCGACCCTACTGTTGGCGAGGCCGCAGCTAATGAATCTCGTGACGAAATTAGGGAAGCGCTAGAAGGCGCGGATATGGTATTCGTGACGATTGGTGCTGGTGGCGGAACTGGTTCTGGTGCTGGTTATGTTGTGGCAGAAGTGGCGCGTGAACTTGGTATTCTGGTAGTTGGCGTGGCAACTCGACCGTTTAGCTTTGAGGGTGAAAAGCGCCGAGTTAACGCGGATTGGGCGATTTCTCACTTGGGACGCGAAGTTGATACCTTGATTACGATTCCAAATGACAGATTATTGCAGACGATTGATCGCCGAACTCCTCTGTTGGAAACTTTCAAAATTGCTGACGATGTTTTAAGGCAGGGTGTTCAGGGCATTTCTGAACTGATTACTGAGCATGGTTTGATTAACCTTGACTTTGCCGATGTTAAGGCGATTATGAGTAATGCTGGTTCGGCTTTGATGGGAATTGGACGAGCAAGTGGTGATGACCGAGCGGTTCAGGCGGCGCAGCAAGCTATTGAAAGTCCGCTAATTGAGGTGTCGATTGATGGCGCCAAGGGTGTATTGTTCAATGTAACTGGTGGCTATGATATGAGTATGGCAGAAATCCAGGAAGCCGCAGAAATTATTACTAGCGCTGTTAGTCCGAATGCCAACATTATTTTTGGTGCGACTTTGAAGCCGGAAATGGAAGACGAGCTGGTTATTACGGTGATTGCGACAGGATTTGATAGCGATACATTCCGCCAGCAGGAAGTTAGCTTGACTGTGGGTGACGATACGAAACCTGCCGAAACAGAAGTTGATGACGAAATGGTTAAAAATATTGACCTAGAGTTGGATAAGGAAGAATCTGCCGAAAGTTTTGCGGCTGAGCCAGAGACTAATATTTGGGAAAATCCAACCGTTGAAGCTGACGATGATGAGGATGATACGCCGGCATTTCTGAGGCGACGAAAGAAGAACAAGGAGTAGATAAAATGGTGTTTAATATCGGCAATAGTCGCGTTATTGAATCACGCGAAGTTTCTGATGGTGCCGCAATTCGACGTCGCAGAGAAACTCCAGATGGCAAGCGATTTACTACGTACGAGCGAGTTGAAAAACCAAACCTGGCGGTAATAAAGAAAAATGGTGATCGTGAGCTATTTGACCGGGTGAAATTGGCGAATTCAACGCGCCGTTCGGTCGGAAAATTCTTTAAGTCTGACGAGGAAGTGGATAATATCATCACGGCAGTTGAAGACTCTTTATATGCGCTGGGCGAATCGGAAGTTACGTCAAAACAGATTGGTGATCAAGTTTTGGACGAATTAGAAAAACGTAATGAAGTGGCGTATGTTCGTTTTGCTAGCGTTTTTTATGAGTTTAAGACGTTGGACGATTTTGTGGAGATTTTAGCGAAACGACGCAGTAAGGGCGAGCGGGAATTGTAATGCGAGTAGTTGTGATTTATCGTTCGGAAAGCGATTATGCGCGCCAAGTTTCAGACTTTTTGCGTGATTTTAGCCGACAAACCGGTCGGGCTTTAGAGGAGATGAGTCCTGATTCTGCAGAAGGTAATAATTTTTGCGAAGTGTATGATATTGTGGAGTATCCAACAATTATCGCGCTGAGTGACAGCGGTCAATTGCAAAACCTCTGGCGTGGCTTGCCGCTACCAACAATTAGCGAAGTGAGTTTTTATGTTTAGTAAAATCAAAAACTGGCTATTTCACGAGGATTTGAAGAAACGAAACTTGGCTGCGTTTATAATGCTTGTCGGTAGTGGGCTAGGGCTATTGGCATCATTTGTGTTGTCTATCGAGGCCTTGGAGTTAGCAAAAAACTCTCACGCTGTATTAAGTTGCGATTTTAGCTCGGCCCTGAGCTGTTCGGCGGTGGCGAATCATTGGTCGGCGGCTATTTTAGGATTCCCAAATAGTTTTATCGGCGTGATGGCTTTGCCTGTTATGGTAACAATTGCAGTAGCGTTGTTGGCGGGAGTAAAGTTCCCGAAGTGGTTTATGCAGGCGGCGCAGGCTGGTGCTATCATCGGAATGATATTTGCTATTTGGATGTTTTATATGAGCTACGTCGAAATTGGCGTGCTTTGTCCGTGGTGCTTGACCTTAGACCTTGGAATGCTGATGATTATGCTCGGTTTGACGCGTTACAATGTTTTGCAAAAAAATATCTCTTGTCGTTGTGCGCAGAAGATAGTTGGTGGTGGATATGATGCGCTTGTTGTGATGTCGCTGGTTGTTGCGGTAATTGTCGCGATAATCGCTAAATTCGGCAGTCAATTGTTCTAGTTTTACTTGCTTTATGTAAAGTGCTTATGGTATATTTATGATGTATATTTATCCTTAATTTATACTACCACCATGAAACATAATAGATCGCTATCAATAATAAAAGACCGTAAAGCCAAGAAGTTTTTTATCCTTGGCAGTTTTATTGTCGTTAGCGCAGCTTTAGGATTTATGTTTTTGAGTTCTCAGCAAAGTCGTGCAGCTATTCCTGGTGCTAATGGTCGGTCTGAAGTCAGTCAGGTTTCTTATCGACTGTACGAATCGTCCAATGGCATTAATCCAGGCAGTCCGCTTGCAAATACCAACACCGCTGCCACGTTACCAAAAGTCGGCGCTGATTTTAGGCTGAGGGTTGGTCTGCAGAGTAAGGGTGTGTCCTTTAAGAAATTAGCTGAACCTGGAGTTTCGCAAAGTCGTAACTGTGTTATTATGTCAGATGATAACGCTTATTGTTGGGGTGAAGGAGGGCGTGGTCAGCTTGGAAATAATGCGTATAGCTCTTCAAAAACTCCAGCGGCTGTATATACGCAGGGCACTCTTAATGGTAAGACTATTAAACAAATTACCACGGGGATTGATCATACTTGTGTAATAGCTTCTGACGATAAGGCTTATTGCTGGGGCTGGGCGGGTGGCGGAGCGCTTGGTAATAGCACTACAATTGCAAGCAAGGTTCCAATTGAAGTCACGGGCACTTACGGATCCAGCGCTTCTCAGATCGCTGCTGGATATCGACACACCTGTCTACTTAACTCATTAGGAAATCTGTACTGTTGGGGTGAAGGAGATACGGGCGAACTGGGTGATGGACAAGGTAGAAGTTCTCGCACGCCAGTAGGCGTTAAAATGGAATCTTTTGAAGGAGAATCTGTTAAACAGGTTGCTGGAGGAAATCAGTTTACCTGTGCTGTAACAGTTCAGGGGTCGGTATTTTGCTGGGGATTTGATAACGACGGAAGGACTGGTGTGGGAACTACGGACGACGAGTCTAAATACCCCACCAGAGTTAAAGGTCTCACTGGGAAAAAGGTTGAATCAATAGCTGTTGGCGGTTATCATGTCTGTGCTATTATTTCTGGTGGTCAAGAAGTGTATTGTTGGGGAAAAAACAACAAGTCTCAGTTGGGTGTTACAGCATTTGGCTATAGAAATATTGCTTCAAGAGTTCCTTTTGGCAGTAGTATTCTTTCTGGAGGGAAGACTGTTAAAAATGTTTATGCAAGTGAGGAATTTACATGTATGACATTAAGTACTGGTGAGGTTTATTGTTGGGGTGATAATTCTAAAGGTCAAATGGGTAGCGGGTTTACTACTGGACCATTGCCTGCTCCTACAAAAGTGAATGTTCCATTTACGAGTTCTGGTGAAACTTCTATGTACGTAAGTAGGGACTTTTTATGCGCCTTACGTACGGGTGGCGAATTATACTGTTGGGGTAGCAACAGCAGGGGGCAAATAGGAAATGGTCAGTCGAGTAATAGTCCTGTCACGAGCCCTACGTTAATCGCGCCTCCAGGAGGGGCTATTGAATCTGCGTCAATGAAGTTGCGCGTCGAATATGCAAAAAAAGGTAGCGCGGCAACTTGTTCGGCGGTAAGTAGTTCAGATTGGCAAGTCGTGACTGGTGCATCAAAACTTGCTTATTCTGCGAGCGGTCCCGCTGACGGCACTAATATCAATAGCAACTCGACTGATCCAGAGTTGCCGGCAGGAGCTACCGCTTCCCGACCTCAAAGTCTGGTGAGAAAAAGCGGGGCGGCTGGAACGTTCACGAATGCGCAAAAAATATCTGCTGGCGAAGTGGGTGTGTGGGATTTGGCACTTGTTGATAAAGGGCTTGATAGAAATGAGAATTATTGCGTCCGCGTAGCAACCGACACGACTGCCGCTCCTGGATCTAGTATTGACAGCTACACAATGTATCCAGAATTTAAGACCGCCCCTGGGTCACTAGATATTCGTTTTAGGGATAATGCTGGCGCTACGGTCGCGAATCCTGTCACGAATTTTGATAATTCCATTATTGGTAGCAGTAGTGTAACTACCAGCGCCCTCTTATCTAACTCAAGTTCGAAGCAAATTGAAGTGACAAATACGCAGACCAGCTCTGGGTGGAGCGTTGTGCTGTCGGCGTCTGACGGCGCGACCGCCAAGTGGAAGCGAACTGGCAGCACAGAATCGTATATGTTCAACGGCACTAATGGTGATCAGGGATTTCTGTCTGTTAATTTTGGGACATCATCTGTCTTAGCTTCGGGCAATTCATTGAGCGGTTCAACTTGCCAAACATCAGGAATATCAAAGGGTGTTGATTCTCAATTTAAGGTAGGGACTGCTACGGCTAACGGCGTTACATTGATGAGTAGCAGCGGGTCAACTGGTCAATTGGGATGTGCATTTTTGCTACAGAACGTTCGATTAAACCAGACTATTCCAGCATATCAAAAACCAGGAACTTATGAATTGCCAATGACATTAACGGTAACAGCGCAATAAGGTTGGGTATGAAAAATAGAGTAAAAAAATTATTCATCGTCATAACACTACTAGCTACTTTGAGTAGTCCTTATTCGGCTTTTGCGGACTCGTCGGCTAATTCTAATTTGTCACAGGTGATTACTGATTGTACTCATGATTCTCTGGAAAATGGTAGCCAGATGAATGAGCCAATTTGTCCGATTTTTCTGCCAAAATTCTCTAAATTTGATTTGGTAAATGGGAAAGATTTGTTGGTATATGGTGTTTATGATGCGGTACATACAATAGCTAATCCCGCAACAGGTCGGCACGATTTGAAGGTTGAGTTTAATGGTCGGACTTTTGTTTTGGGGCGGGACAGCGAGCTTAAAGTTAACGGAAATATATGGGTGTTGGATTTTTCAAATTGGCAGAATAATCATCCAGGTGATAATTTTATGCAACCAGTCCCAGAACATACTTATAACGGTCGTGTTACGACTAAACTGAAGGCTAATGCGACATCCCCAGAAGTAGTGCGGTTTGCTGATTTTTCATTTACTACTCCGAAAAAGACCGTAGAAAAGACCATTGAAGATGTTATTGGTATTCCGAAGATTGTTAAAGAGATAAGTAAGGCTTTGGCTAATACGGGAATTAATTTATGGATGATTATGGCTGCTGGTATTGGTGTAATTGTTGCGGCGTTCATTATGTTATTTATTGTTAAAAAACAGAAAAAGAGGGATGAATGAAAAAATAAGCATAATAAGTTATAATGTAATAAATTAAATCAATTAAGTAAGGAGAAAAAATGAAAAAGTTAACGTTGTTGATCGTTGCGAGCGTAGGCGTGGTCGGTCTATTGGGGTTGTATAATATGACAAACCCTTCTGTAGCTAATGCCGCAACTACTGCTAACTCTAAACTCTCTCAGACAATTAATCCTGGAG
>CALHZJ010000111.1 GCA_938041005.1 uncultured Candidatus Saccharibacteria bacterium
ATGAATCACTACTCTTGTAGCTATTAGATTTTCCACACTTACTGAGCGCCTTACCGACTGATGAATTCTTAAACTCTTCCTCAAATTTTGACGAATTAGATTTATTATTACCTTGCAATTCAAAACCACGTCCACCGTTACGGTCGCTGATCTTTGAGTCTTTTATAGTGAAGAAACTATTCTTTTGATAAAGTTGAGCTACTTCCTTGCGGACACTTTCGTCACTTTGAATTTTCTTCAGAGCGTTAATTCCACACTTGTATTCGCTACCGATTTCATCTGGAGAAATCTTCATCCATGTATTACCCATTTTATCTATCTCGGAGCTCATCTTTCTCAAAGTCTGATCACGGTAAGTTTCTATTTGAGCCCTTGATGCCTTGCCGCCAGACGAAGACTCCATAGCTATTTCAAGCAAAGTGCCATACAAGTCCTTAAAGTTATTTATCTTCACATATATCGTCCCATCATCACCAAGAACCATATCGCCGTCTAGTGGAATACTCTTTTCAACCCCTTTGATATTAAGCTTAGCGTCAATATTAGCCTTTGATTTTCCCGAATCAGTAGCAGCCTTTACGTTTAGCTCTATTTTTCCTTGGTCGCGCATATCAATAACCACCTTACCATCGGCAGTCATCTTCTTTGCCATAATAGCATTAGACACAGCGTCCGTAACCATCTTTTCTGGATTCTGCCACCACAAGAAATAGACTAGCGCAGCAGAAACAATAGCAATGAGAGCTATAACCCCCAACACTACACCAATTGTTAATCCCGTTTTCTTCTTTTTTGGCCGCATCGGCATGCTGTTATATTGCAGCTGCGGTGTAGGTTGACTACTTCGGTCCATCACCCCCCTGTTTTATATACCTTGAATTCAATATATCACACTAATCTTTAAACTGTGAGAAAAATTGGTTTTTCCTAGCAATCCACTCCGGGGTTTGCCTGACTAAGTATTTATCGTCCTCAGTGCTATGAAGGTTGATTTTTATAGATTCCTCTAGCCATACGCCGCCACTTGAACCCTTAAATAACGCGACGCCTTCAGATTTCAATTTGTCGCGCACGAAAGACCCAGCCTCGATGGCATTCTTACATTCCTTCACCTGGCAACCTCTTTGACGAGCGGCCGGCGCCAAATATTGATTAGCTTTCTCGCCAACCGTAACAACCCAATCCAACAAATCAGGACTACAGTGCGAACCAAGTTCGGCATGAGTTTGCTCGAAAATCCCCTTTAAGCCATTCATATTGCCGAGTACAGCAATTCGCTGCGGAGTCTCAATTCGATACAAAGATTGCAAAGCGGCTAAGGCAGTCAACGGCGTCGAGCTATAGCTATCATCAATCAACCAAGTGTTATCCGCACCCTTCAGCAAATTCATCCTACCAGGCAGTGGACGCAAATTTTCTATACCCTTTTTTATATTCTCCTCAGTTTCACCAAACGCATAACCAATAGCCGCCGCCACGATCGCTGGACGAATATTATGCTCGCCAATTAGCTTAACATTGACCTCTAATCCATTAGGATTTTCTGGCGACACAATAAAGCCGTGATGTCCGTCTTTTAGGGAAAAATTACGATCGTCAAAATTATACTCTGCCACCGGATCACTTCCGTACGTAGTGATATTAGGATTTGTCAAAAAGCTAGCGAAACGCCCATCAATGTCATCACGATTTATCATCGCCATTCGCGAGAAATTCGCCAGCGAAATCATCTCATTCGCCACTTCCTCCAAGGAATATTCAACCTGCATTCGACCATTTGTCACAGAGGTTACAACCGTAATATCAGGCACGACGTAAACCTTAAACCAATCGTTATAGCCAAGTTCCTTTGGATTAAATTCCTGAACAATCACTTGGACTTCCGGTTTTTCGGCCTTAATTCTCTTCTTTACGGCGCGCATCACTTTCCACCATTTGAACAAGCCTTTTTCGGGCATTTTCACGCCCATCATCTGAAGGAAAACGTCAGCTTTCGTCTTCGGCTCTTCATTGCGAAGTTGAATATCAAATTGTTGCGCCAAAACCGTACCGATAGCTATTTTTGCACTAGCCTTTCCAGCGCTACCAGTTATCGCCACAAGCTTCACATCTGGATGAACAGCAAAAAATTCTCGCACTAATTTTGCTAGTTTTTCTTCCCTCTTTTTTGAAACAGTAACCATAACTATATCATACCATAAGCATTATAGAAGAGCTGCTACGCGCCCACCCGGGGCATATTTGAATATGTGTTTGTCTTTCAATTGGCAAGCATAGGAGAATGCCCCTATGCGTACCAGCTCATGTTTAATTATGCATTATCGCCCAAAAAAACACAAGCATCATTTCTCATTTACATATTCTGGCAAAACTTTCCCAGCTAAAACTACCGCCATCAAAACTGCAAATCCACACATAATTGACGGAATTCCGATAATAGTCGACGGATCGATAATATTAACAAACGTCGTAGGCGCCATAAATAGAACATATCCCACAATCAACGAACCTAGAGAGCGCCGAATGTGTTTACTGGAGGTTTTGCTGCTAACATACGCATAAGCAATTGCTGCAAATAATAGGCCGTAATAATACAAACCATACCACATTCCGACGCCCGGCTGGTTTTCAAAAATCACATAATTACCCAGGCAAGCCCCAGACTTAATTCCGTTAGCCTCCAATAGAAAATAGCTAATAAACACTGCGGCAAAAGTGTAACCAAGCACAGGAATCCACCGCCTCTTATCGCCAGAAATTTTATATATCAAGTGAATACCCAGAGGCGGAAGCATAGTAATTGCAATATAACCAAGTTTAGCCCAGCCAAGATTATCCAGAAAAATCGCACCTTCACAAACATTATATTCAGCCCATTGAAACAGCGCCAAACAAATCAACAGCATGATCACAATCTTCGTCACAGCATTCAATTTGTATTTCCAAAAAGTATATATCGCCAGAATAATTTCAATCGTCAGCGTCGCCAACATTACTGCCGGAGAAAAACAGTAGAGTCTCGGTTTTTTAATCTTATCCATGCGTAAATTATACATTAATTCATCCCGCGTTTTCTATCATCCTCAATAACTCTTCTTCGTCAATGATTTTTGTGCCGTATTGCTCAGCCTTTTTCAATTTACTAGCGCCAACCTTACCGCCAGCCACCAAATATGTCGTGTCTTTAGAAACTGCGGTTTGAAAAACTCCACCGAGATTACGAATTTTATCCGCAGCAGCGTCGCGTCCCATAGATTTCAGAGTGCCCGTGATGACAAAACTTTTTCCACTCAACCCGCCAGATTTTTTATTAAACCGAGGAATAGCTCCCAATTCTGTGAATTTATTGA
The DNA here is from genome assembly GCA_938041005.1 of uncultured Candidatus Saccharibacteria bacterium. Classification (GTDB taxonomy): domain Bacteria; phylum Patescibacteriota; class Saccharimonadia; order Saccharimonadales; family Saccharimonadaceae; genus Nanosynbacter. The sequence goes on from CALHZJ010000111.1 coordinate 3,351, forward strand.
GCAATTTTACGTTATCCTCATCAGCAAACCACGCCACTACAGATTCGGCAACAATTTCACCCACGCCATCAACTTGTCGCAAATCATCAATCGTCGCTTTCGCCAAATTTTCCATACTCTCAAAATGATTCGTCAAATCAATCGCCGTTTGCGCGCCAATATAACGAATTCCCAGACCGTACAAAAATCGCTCTAATTCTGGGCTTTTTTTATCAGCAATTGCCGAGATTAACTTTTGTGCAGAAATATCAGCAAACCGATCCAACTTTAACAAATCGTCTTTAGTAAGCGTAAAAATATCTGCCAAATCGCCGACCAAACCATTATCAATCAAAACTTCCACGTTCTTTTCACCAAGCGTGTCAATATCAAGCGCACCCTTAGACGTGAAATGCGCCAAAGCTCGCTTCAAAATCAGCGGACCACTAGAGCCCTTGACTCGGTAAACAGCTTCACCTTCCGGTCGCACAAATTCCAACTCTGGATATTGCCGTTTTAATTCTGCTTTATAATCAATTGGCTCAGAATCTGCAGGTCGCAATTCCTTCAAGACACTCTCAACTTGCGGAATAATATCGCCAGCCTTAAAAATCACCACAGTGTCGCCTCGCCGAATATCCAAACGCTCAATTTCATCGGCGTTATGCAAACTGGCGTGCTGCACCGTAGTTCCCGCCACCACTACTGGATCAAACACAGCCACCGGAGTCGCCGCGCCAGTTCGCCCAATAGAAATGACTATATCTCGAACGATCGTCGTAGCCTCTTCGGCCGCATACTTATAAGCCACCGCCCCGCGCGGATTTTTACCCACCATACCGAGATTGTCGTATATCTCTCGATCGTTAATCTTAATAACCAGCCCATCCGTATTAAACGGCAAATCATGACGCTTATTGCTCCATTCATCAACAAATTTCATCACGTCGGACAAATTGTCAAAAACACTAGCCTGCTGATTGCGAGAAATTCCCAGCGCCGTCAAAGCCTCGTAAGCGAAACTATTCGTCGGAACTTCCGAACTATCATCGCGAATCACATCATATCCACGAAAATGCAACGGACGCGCCGCTACCAGTGCAGGATCTAATTGACGAATTGTCCCCGCAGCCAAATTGCGCGGATTAGCAAATGTAGGCAACCCTAGAGATTTCTGTTTTTTATTAAGCTCCTCAAAATCCCGTTTCAACATGACAATTTCGCCACGAATCTCTGTCCGCCCATGTAAAAAAATCTCAAAACCCGCCGCTTCACGCAGACGAAGCGGTACGTTTTTAATAGTCCGAACATTATTCGTTACATCTTCGCCGATAAAACTATCGCCACGTGTCACAGCTTGGAATAGCACGCCATCGACATAAATCAACGCGCACGCCAAGCCGTCCATTTTTATATCCGTAAAAAATTCATGTCGCTGACCCGGTATCAATTTATCAGTTCGCTCAATCCACGCCTCAACTTCACCCTTGTCAAAAACGTCATTCAAACTGACCATTCGGCGCGCGTGCTCCACTTTTTGAAAACCGTCAAGCAGCTTATTCCCAACTCGCTGCGTAGGACTGTCAATAGTAATCAACTCCGGATGATCCGATTCAATTTTCTTCAACTCATCCATCAGACTGTCATAAACCGCATCGCTCACACTCGGCTTGTCTAAGGTGTAGTATTCGTAGCTATAACGATTTAGCAGGTCTTTGATTTCGTCAATTCTTGGTTTTTTTGGTGTCACTTTCAACCACCTTTCTGTAGAACAAATAAACATACACAGAAATCATAATTATCGTTACGTAAAGTAAAATCAGACCAGTTGTCGGGACAATTGGTAGCCAATCAATACCACTAATCCATCCCTTCAGCGCGCCGTCAAGCAGAATTACCGGAATCAGAACGACCGCCCACAAAAGCACAGACAGAACAACAGCCCACGCAAATCTCAGCAAAATCCTTAGTCTTCGCCCCGTCACAATATCGCCCGACAAACGCAGCGCGTGAAACGGATACATTCCCGGCAATGTTACGATGATCATCGCAAAAACCGTAGAAGTCGCCCAATAGACAGACATCGCCACTATCAGAATCGCCGCAC
>CALHZJ010000112.1 GCA_938041005.1 uncultured Candidatus Saccharibacteria bacterium
GCCAGCCGGCGTCAGCTTCCAGTCCATTGCTGCTGGTACTGCCTACACCTGCGCCATCACCACCACCGGCAAAGCCTACTGTTGGGGAATGAATAGCCAGGGTCGATTAGGCAACAATTCCACCGCTGACTCTCGCATCCCAGTCGCCGTCCAAATGCCAGCCGGCGTCAGCTTCCAGTCCATTGCTGCTGGTACTGCCTACACCTGCGCCCTCGCTACCACTGGTCATGCCTACTGTTGGGGTGCGAACGGCTACGGTCAACTGGGTAACAACTCCACCACCGATTCATTAACCCCAGCCGCCGCTCCCGTTAAGACCATGAACAACATCACAGTTCCTCCTGGCAACATGAAACTTCGCGCTCAATATGCCAAGAAAACTGCCGCCAGTTGTAGTGCTGTGCCGTCTGGTGATTGGCAAAATATTACTACAAACTCCAGTCTGCGTTATGCTGCCACTGGCCCAGCGCATCAAACAGCCATTAGTGCTATCTCTGACAATCCAGAGCTGCCCGCCAACAGTCATAATTACGCCCACCAATCGATTGTTCGTCCAACAACTGATTCATCGTTAACTTTTACTAATGATCAAGGCATTGAGTCGGGGCAGACTGGTTTATGGGACCTTGTCTTGGCGGATAATGGCTTGGAACAAAACACCAGCTATTGTGTCCGTGTGGTAACAGACACGGCTGCTGCACCAGGCACCAGTGTCGACACCTACACAGCATATCCAGAGTTCAAAACTCCAACTGGCTCACTGGATATCCGATTTGTGAATAATACCACGAACGCTACTATTGCTAATCCGACGATTGATTTTACGTCAACCGCCACGCAAAGCAGCGTGGCGCGGACTACAGCCAACCTCACCGAGGCTGCAACTGGCACGCGGCATCTGGAAATTAAAAATACGCTACCAACTGGCTGGAGTGTTACGCTGTCAGCAACAGCCGGCTCAAACGCCAGGTGGAGTAGCGGCACTGATGATTATGCGTTTAATGGCACAGAAGCAAATGGTCGACTGTCAGTTCTATTTAACAATACGGTTATTACAAGAATTAGCGGTTCAACGGCTTGTGTCAGCGCAACAAAAGGTCAGAATGGGGTCTTTACGGCGACTAATACCGTTAAGATCGCCAGTGCTGCTGGTGGCGCTGCTGGTTGTACTTACAGAATAGCTGACATTGGTCTGCAACAGACTATCCCGGTGTATCAAAAGCCTGGTACTTACACTCTACCAATGACATTAACGGCGGTAGCCGAGTAGGAGATGAGATATATGAAAAAGATGAATAAGACATTTATCCCAAAACAGATCATATCAAGTCTACTGGCAGCTTGCGTGCTGATTAGTGCAGTCGGCGGTACGACAGCTTTTGCTCAGGAATCGACGTTCTCGCAGGAGATCCGTTATATTGATTGCACGCACGCTACACTGGAGAATGGTAATCAATTAAATCATCCAGACTGTCAAATATTTGCACCAAAGTTTATGAAGTTTGATTTGGTGAACAAGAAACACCCAGTTTTATATGGTGTATATGACGCGGTCCATACAGTAACCAATCCCATAACAGGCCAACATGATCTGGCAGTGGAGTTTAACGGACGGACGTTTGTGTTGGGACGAGATAGTGAACTTCGGGCGAATGGTAACGTTTGGACATTGGATTTCTCAAATTGGCAAAATAACCATCCAGGGGATAATTTTATGCCACTAACTCCAGGTCGTACTTATAATGGGCGAGCTACAGCCAGAATGAAGGCTAGTCCTTCATCGCCAGAGGTAACCCAG
>CALHZJ010000113.1 GCA_938041005.1 uncultured Candidatus Saccharibacteria bacterium
TTGTGTATCCTGAGTTTTAACCTCAGGTTTAGAAATTTTCTCCATATTTGCTATTCTATTGTTTTAACTTACTTTTGTACTTTTGTCAATTAGCTAATCTATTTGTTATACTTATTACTAGAAAGTAGGAGGTTTATGAAAGGAATAATTTTAGCAGGTGGATCGGGTACGCGATTATGGCCAATTACTCAGGCCATAAGCAAGCAATTAATGCCTATTTATGACAAGCCAATGATTTATTACCCGCTTACCACATTAATGCAAGCGGGAATTCGTGACATTCTCGTAATTACCACTCCAGATGACCAAGACGGCTTCAAGAGGCTTCTTGGCAACGGATCACAATGGGGTATAAATCTAGAATACGCTGTTCAGCCCACTCCAGATGGTCTGGCGCAAGCTTTTATTATTGGTGAAGATTTTATTGGTGACGATAAAGTAGCTCTGGTACTGGGAGATAATATATTTTATGGAGAGCGTTTAGATGAGTCTCTGCGGGAATGCACAAATCCCGACGGAGGCACAGTTTTTGCCTACAAAGTATCTGACCCAGAAAGGTATGGTGTCGTTGAATTTGATGACCAAAATCAGGCAATATCAATTGAAGAAAAACCAACTTCCCCAAAATCCCACTTCGCAGTTGTCGGCTTATATTTTTATGATAATGACGTAGTAGAGATTGCTAAAAACGTAAAGCCGTCAGCTCGAGGAGAATTAGAAATTACGTCCATTAATGCAGAATACTTACGTCGCGGTAAACTGCAAGTTCAAACCTTAGACAATGGAGATGTTTGGTTGGACACAGGGACGATCGACAGTTTAACTGACGCATCCGACTTCGTTAGAGTTATCCAAAAACGAACCGGTAGGATTATTGGCAGTCCTGAAAAAATCGCCTTTTATAACGGTTGGATCTCTAAAGATCAGCTAAAAAATCTATCCGAACCACTTGCTAAATCTGGATATGGTAGTTATTTTACAAGGTTAACTAATAAATAATATGAAAAAAGTTTGTATTATCATTCCTGCCTACAATGAAGCCCCCGTTATAAAAAATGTTATTAAAAAATCTAAGAAAATATTTTCAGAGGCTAAAAAAGAATATTCTATTGACGTTATACTAATTAACGATGGGTCCAAAGACGACACTCTTGAGCAAGCTAAAAAAGGCGGCGCAATAGTTATTGATCATATATTGAATTCCGGAGCTGGAGGCGCCACATTAACCGGCCTCGCATACGCTCGACAAAATAATTATGACATTGCCGCCACTATGGATGCTGATGGTCAACATGACCCAGAAGATGTTTTAGCTGGAATTAAAAAAATCTCCACTTCTAATATAGATCTATTGATTGGTAGTCGACTAATTAACAGTGATGGCATGTCAAAAACAAAAATTTTAGGAAATAAAGGATTAAGCTTCATTACTTATGTTTTATTCGGGACTAACGTTACAGACTCACAATCTGGTCTACGAATCTATTCACGAAAAGCAATCGATAATCTTGACTGGAAATCTACTGGATATGAATTTTGTTCTGAAATGATCTGGCGCGCCAAACAGTCTGGAATGAATATTGCCGAGTACCCAATCAAAGCTATTTACACCGACTATTCCCGCTCCAAAGGACAAAACAACTGGAATGCTATTAATATTGTCAAGCGATTATTTAAACAACGTTTAACGGAGTTATTTGAATGAGATATATTATCCTCATACTACTCAATGTGCCGATTATTCTGGCGGCACTAATCAATATAATCACTCAATACAAACTGCGTAAAGTCAGCCCGGCACGCTTTCGTCATCAACTCATTATTTGGCTAGTCATCATGGTTTCCTTGATGGGGTCGTTCCCGATATACAACATCTCACTTGGGCATCCGCCACTTGATTCATCAGAATTAAGCTTATTTGATATTTTACAAACTACGACGATTATTTTTCTATTCTATATCGCCAACAACCAGCGCCAGCGTATCGACCAAAACGAGCGCAGACTACGCGACCTACATCAAGAATTATCAATTAGGCTATCTGTTAAAAGATAATTTTTATTAATACTTCCCTATATCCTATTCTATTTATTAGTCGTAGCAATCATCAAAACACCAACTAATATTAATATACAGCCGATAGTTTTAATTATAGTAAAGCTTTCGTTAAAAATTACTACAGCCGTTAGCATAAGCAACAGGTAGACTAGTCCTATCGTTAGCGGTGAAATAAATGATAGCTCAAACCTGTTTAATAAAATTATATATAAAAAGAAACTTACCCCGTAAAACAATATACCAAACAGGCTCATTATAGGAAGATGTAAATTAGTATAAGGAATTGTAAGTAAATGAGCTGAACCCGCTGACAATCCTCCTAATTTTATTAATGTTGATCCACTAACCGCCGCTACAACATACGCAATTATCAGAAATATATTCATCTATCGCTTATTGACCTTATCAATTATAGAATTGGCAGCAACTACATTTATCTTACCATTTTCAGCTGTCAAAAACTTATCAACATTGCCGTCGACAATTGCAGACGTGAAACTACTTAATACCTTATCGTGACCATACAACAAATCTCCTATCACCCTGCGTATACCGTTAGCTATAAATTGCCCCCAATATTGAGTCGTATACTTTATCGAGCTACGCAACACATCTTTACCAAGATGTTCTCCGTCTGTTGGCAGGTGAATTAGGATATCTTTAAAGAAATCGTAGATGTAAATATCTTTCTTGAAGGATACCATATAATACCACTCACACACTGGTGAGCGGAAATTTAAGAACATTGTTAATGGAACTTTACCCGCCATAGCATTGACCGAAAGAGTTACTGGAGTGGTCTCCTTCTTAGCGTTACCATACACCGCATGTGCATGCTGTATTTGCAACTTGCCAACATGTCTCTCTGGAAGATACAAGAAATGAGCAGCCTCATCATAAAACAGACCCAGAGGTAAGTCATTATACCACTCTGGCAGTCGACGGTCATGATTAGTAAACTGTACTTCAGTAATAGACACCACTTCACCATGTTTTTTAGACTCAATAATATCATTTAGTTTTAGCATCTTATTTGCATACTGGAAGTTATGCATAACATAGAACACTTTATTCTTACTCTTAGCCAGTTTTATCAACTCGTTGCATTCATCTTCATTCATCATCATTGGCTTCTCTACGAGTACATGCTTATCAAGAGATAGACCCAATTTAACCAATGGATAATGAAGGTGTGGGGGAGCACCTATCACCCAGGCATCAGCATCATTCATCCAATCAGCATTAAACACAACTAAACCGTCAGAAGATTCTTTTATTTGAGACACGTGAGGAATATTGTGTTTTTTAGCTGTCTTTCTGGCTCGCTCTATTTTATTACTTATAACACCAAATATCTCAGCATTCTTGATTTTCTTGAGTGCTGGGATATGTCTTGTATTTGATATATTTCCAGCACCAACTATTACGAACTTTACCGCTTTAGACACTATATACTCTCCTTGATTTTATTATCAACACATTTCGCCACCGACTGCCAACTAAAAACACTCTCTATTCTCTTCTTTACATTATCTGCACTTTTTTTGCGCATAAGCTCATTCTGTACCATTTCCATTAGAGCAATCTTTAAACTATCCACACTACCGTCAACTATTATACCATGGCGCTTGTCAATAATCACCTCTTCCGTACCCCCTCTAGGAGTGGCAATAATAGCCGTTCG
>CALHZJ010000114.1 GCA_938041005.1 uncultured Candidatus Saccharibacteria bacterium
TTTTTATCAAATCCCGCTGACAATCCTATTGGGTTATTAAATACAACTCCATCAATTTCCTGCTGTAGCGACTTATCCTGGAAGCTCCATAATTTACTAATAACCCACCTAACAGGAGAGAATGCTTGTGCCACGCGTCCACAAAAAATAATTAATTTATGTGTAAAATCTGGTGTTAATAAAAATAATATCGGCTTAATAATATGCTTATACATATTCTAAGAGTATAACTATCTATGCTTTATTAAGCAAGGTTGCTTGTAAATAAAAAATCGCCTACTCGGCGATAATCCTGACTATCTATGATTGGTGGGCGCTGAGGGACTCGAACCCCCGACCCTCTCGGTGTAAACGAGATGCTCTAGCCAACTGAGCTAAGCGCCCATATTAAAAATATGGTGGGCGATGAGGGACTTGAACCTCCGACCTCGTCATTATCAGTGACGCGCTCTAACCAGCTGAGCTAATCGCCCTCATTCGTCTTGGTGGAGTGTCGTGGACGTAAGCCCACTTCACCCCATATGGTGGAGACACAGGGACTCGAACCCTGGACCCCCTGCTTGCAAAGCAGGTGCTCTAGCCAACTGAGCTATGTCCCCATAAATTGCCAAGACTTTTTAATTGTACAGTATCTTTTTAATTCTGACAAGTGTATAATTAATAATATGTTATATCAATTTAGTTTTAGCTCATTATTTTTTGGGATTTTAGTCTTAATTGCTGGTGGAATCGTCGTCGTTTTTCATCAAAAATTAGCCGACAATCTGGGAAGCGGCGTAAGTAGCTATGATCGTTTCAAATTTTGGGGACTTGTTACATGTGGAGTAGGATTCGCTATTATGCTCAGCCTACACACTATCCCATTAAACTGGCTACTAAACTCCCTTTTTGGCGGCGGACTATAATAGACGCCCACAAAAAACATAAATAGCCAAACATTATTGGCTATTTTTTATAATCACAGTTCTACCAAAATATAAGATTTGATTAAATATGCCATATAAAAAAGCCCCTCATAGAGGGACTTTTTCGTTTAACAACTTGATTGTGCAATTCATCAATCGGTTTATCGTAGAGGAAGGTTGAACTTTTGTCTCGTCCTCGAGAGGACTATTGTAAATATGTAAGCTCGACACATTTACGAGACCGACCTAGCTCAATCTGTGATTGCTCGACAGATTGGCATCGTTACTCCCTAGAAAGGAGGTAATCCATCCGCACCTTCCGGTACGGATACCTTGTTACGACTTAACCCCAATCATGCCCCCCACCTTAGGCCGACGAATCGGACTTCGGGTGTTGGTCACTTTCATGGTTTGACGGGCGGTGTGTACAAGACCCGGGAACGTATTCACCGCAACTTGCTGATTTGCGATTACTAGCGATTCCGACTTCATGCAGGCGAGTTTCAGCCTACAATCCGAACTGGGACTAGCTTTGATGCGATTTGCTTCACCTCGCGGCTTCGCTGCGCATTGTACTAGCCATTGTATTACGTTTCTAGCCCAGGACGTAAGGGAAATACTGACCTGACATCATCCCCTCCTTCCTCCCCGTTACCGGGGCAGTCTGAATAGAAAAATACAACTATTCACAAGGGTTGCGCTCGTTGAAGGACTTAACCTAACATCTCACGACACGAGCTGACGACGGCCATGCATCACCTGTCACAGGGTTCCAAAAGGCACAGTCTACTTTCGCAGACCTTCCCTGGATGTCAAGCCCTGGTAAGGTTCTTCGGTTATCATCGAATTAAAGAACATAATCCACCGCTTGTGCGGGTCCCCGTCAATTCCTTTATGTTTTAGCCTTGCGGCCGTACTCCACAGGCGGGATACTTAACGCGTTAGCTTCGCTACTGAAGGGGTCGATACCTCCAACAGCTAGTATCCATCGTTTACGGCGTGGACTACCCGGGTATCTAATCCGGTTCGCTCCCCACGCTTTCGTGCCTTAGCGTCAGAAATGGCCCAGTAACCTGCCTACGCCATCGGTGTTCCTTCTAATATCTACGGATTTCACTCCTACACTAGAAATTCCAGTTACCTCTACCATTCTCGAGTTTAACAGTTTGAATAATAGTCTGTATGGTTGAGCCACCAGGTTTCACTATTCACTTATTAAACCGCCTACGCAACTCTTTACGCCCAGTCACTCCGGATAATGCTTGCACCCTACGTATGACCGCGGCTGCTGGCACGTAGTTAGCCGGTGCTTATTCATGAGTTACCGTCATATTCTTCACTCATAAAAGAAGTTTACAACCCGAAGGCCTTCATCCTTCACGCGGCGTTGCTCCATCAGGCTTTCGCCCATTGTGGAAGATTCCTCACTGCTGCCTCCCGTAGGAGTCTGGACCGTGTCTCAGTTCCAGTCTGGCTGATCATCCTCTCAGACCAGCTATGGATCGTCGGCTTGGTAGGCCATTACCCTACCAACTACCTAATCCAACGCAGGCTTCTCCCAAAGCGCCCGAAGGCTTTAATCCGAAGACCATATGCGGCATTAGCTACCCTTTCGGGCAGTTATTCCTCACTTTGGGGCAAATTCCTACGCGTTACTCAGCCGTCCGCCGCTCGCCGACATTTTACACAAAATTCTTGAATAGATCTTCTATATTACCCAGAAGCTTCCAGAATTCAGTGTAAAACTCGCTGCCGCTCGACTTGCATGTGTTAGGCACGCCGCCAGCATTCATCCTGAGCCAGGATCAAACTCTCCGTTAAAATCTACTTTGTATCAAAGTATTAAGGCTCTACAAAAATATAAACTGACGATGATATTGCACAATCAAATTGTTAAAGTTCATCTTAAGTCAGACTGAAGTATGATTTACCTCGCTTTACAGATTGTAAATCGTTGCTTAACTCGCACTCCAGCAACCAGACTTGTTACTAATCTTACAGTATATAATTGCTTAGGTCAATAGATTTTTACAATTATCTTGTTGCGAAAAATACAACGACAGCTACAACCATACCAATGGCCGCCCCAGCCGCCACTTCTACAGGGGTGTGACCATGAGCAACGCGAAGCTTTTTCAATTTACTACCCTGCTCTGAAATTAACTTATTAAGCGTTTCACCCTGCATTCCGGACGAATAACGAACCATCATAGCATCATACATCACTATAATAGCCAGCCAAGTAGCTAGTCCAAATACAGAACTATCCCAGCCGTCTTGTAGCCCCAGAAATACCGCCAACGACACGACAATCGCACTATGAGCGCTTGGCATACCTCCGGATAGAAGTATTTTTGGGTTTGTATCACCGCTAAATACTCGACGATTACGCCCCATGAGATGAAACACTTGCTTCAACCCTTGAGATATTGCCCATGCAATTACTGGGACTATCAAGACTTTCACTATTAATTACCCTCATCCTGCGGACGATCCGCCATTAAACCGATTGACGAAACAGCATCGCCGTCAGATAGGCGCATAATCGTCACACCCTGGGTCGTCCTACCGAGCAGCTTAATATCACTCAGGCCCAGGCGGATAGTTTGACCATTCTGAGAAACTAATAGCGCCTCTGTTATTTCTGGGTCAATAGTCTGAACGGAAATTATTGGACCGGTCTTAGCTGTTACAACTGCAGCTTTTATGCCAACTCCGCCACGTTTATGACTTGGGAAATTCGACACCTTTGTACGTTTACCGAAGCCTTTTTCGCTAACCACCAGCAAGGTTTGGTCGTCACCCGTAACGATATCCATACCAACGACAGAGTCATTTGGACGCAATCTGACGCCGCGGACACCACGAGCTGATCTACCCATTGGGCGCGTATCTTTTTCGTTAAAGCGAATAGCTTGTCCTGCAGACGTAGATATAATCACATCATTTTCGCCAGTCGTCCTCTTTATCCAGCGCAGCTCATCGCCCTCATCCAATTTAATAGCAATCAATCCATTCGTACGGACATTGGCATAATCTTTCACAGGAGTCTTCTTAACTGTGCCCTTCTTTGTCGCCATGAACAGATATCCGTCTTCGTTGGCGTTCTTTTCGTGCTTGATAATTGCCGTTATCTTCTCTTCTGGCTGAAGTTGCAATAAGTTAACCGCAGCGACACCTTTCGCGCTTAAGCTGGCAGCCGGCACTTCGTAGGCCTTCAATCGGAAGATCCTACCCATATTAGTGAAGAATAATAGATAATCGTGCGAGCTCGCCTGAACGACTTGATCAATAACATCTTCTTCCTTAGTCGTCATACCGCGCTTGCCTTTGCCGCCACGATTTTGCCTACGATAGTCACTTACTAAGGTTCGCTTAATGTAATTTTCGCTTGTAAGTAGAATTACCGACTCTTCCTCTGGAATTAATTCCTCGTCAGAGAACTTTCCTAATTCGTGATTAATGATCTTACTGCGCCGCTCATCGCCATACTTTTCTTTCATAGCAAGCAATTCTTCCTTAACAACACGCAAAATCTCGTTCTCGTCAGCCAAAATTGCCTCCAGCTTCTTAATCAGTTCATGAAGTTGCTTCAATTCTTCTTCAATCTTGTCGCGCTCCAATCCCTGCAATCGTCGTAGTTGCATCGCCAAAATTGCGGCCGCTTGAATTTCCGACAGACCAAATCTCTCCATCAAACGCTTGTCGGCGTCATCATAACTTTCGCGAATTGTCTTGATCACCTCGTCGATATGATCAAGCGCAATTTTCAGACCTTCCAATATGTGAGCTCGTTCCTTAGCTTTGCGAAGTTCAAACTCGGTCCTGCGTCGAATAACGCCTTGACGATGCTTAATGAATTCCGCCAAAATCTCTTTCAAGCCCATAACTTTAGGCTGAATACCATTGACCAAAGCCAGGACATTATAATGGAATGACGTCTGCAATCCAGTCAATTTATACAATTGGTTAAGAATCTTCTTTGGATAAGCATCTTTTTTCAGTTCAACGACAACTCGAACCTTACCGCGAGCACTTTCATCTCGCGCATCGGCAATGTGCGTTATTTTTTTAGCAAGGACAAGTTCTCGAACCTTATCAACAAAGCCCTCTTTACTCATACCATACGGAACTTCGGTGATTATAATACTGTAACGACCATTTTTACGCTCTTCAATCGACGCAACCGCACGAATCGTAACTGAGCCACGCCCAGTTTCATATGCTTGACGCATTGGCGCACCACCATAAACTTCCGCACCCGTCGGAAAATCAGGACCCTTAATGTGTGTCAACAGTTCATCTAATGTAATTTCAGGATTATCTATTTGAGCAACTGTAGCGTCAACCACCTCACCAAGGTTGTGTGGTGGAATATTCGTTGCCATACCAACAGCAATACCCATCTGACCATTCAACAAGATATTTGGAACAGCCGACGGCAAAACCACTGGCTCTTTCTCTGTTCCATCGAAGTTATCACGAAAATCAACAGTTTCTTTGTCGATGTCAGACAGCAACTCGCCGCCAATTTTATCCATTCGCGCCTCAGTATAACGAGAAGCCGCTGGCTCGTCTCCGTCCATAGAACCAAAGTTACCCTGACCTTCAACTAGCATATATCGCATCTTCCAAGGTTGAGCCAAGTTCACCATAGCGTCATAAATTGATGAGTCACCGTGCGGGTGGTAGTTACCCATAACCTCACCGACGATCTTCGCCGACTTCACCGTAGCGTGAGGGGCGCGCCAACCGTTCTTATTCATCGCATACAAAATACGACGATTAACAGGCTTCAGCCCGTCACGAACGTCCGGCAAAGCACGGTCAATAATAACCGACATGGAGTATTTAAGGAAGGAGTCTTCCATAACGCGCTCAACTGTCGACTTTTCAATACCGCGAACTTCTGGTTCTTCGTTCAGAATTTCCGGTTCTACTATATTTTTATTGTCATTGTCCGCCATATCTCCTCCTTAAAAGTCCAAATCTTCCACATTAACCTTAGCGGCATTTGTTTGAATAAAATTTTTCCTCAATTCTACACTATCACCCATAAGCTTCGTAAATATTGCGTCTGCCCGTTCTGCATCTTCAATATTAACCTTCACTAATGTTCGATTTTCTGGATTCATAGTCGTTTCCCATAATTGAGCGGCATCCATCTCACCAAGACCCTTAAATCGCTGCTGCGCCGTGTAGCCTGCCTGCTTAAATTTCTCAGCATTTTCATCAATCTTTACACCAGCAGCCTTGCGCTCATTGATCTTTTCGTTTAATTTTTGCTCGAGGGCTACTTCATCATAAACGTAATCTATCTTACGATTACTGCCAGTTCCTCTACTCAGCCCGAACAGAGGCGGCTTCGCCAGATACACGTGGCCCGCTTCAATCACTTCAGACATGTATCGGAAGAAGAATGTCATCAAAAGTGTAGAAATGTGCGCACCGTCAACGTCGGCATCTGTCATAAATATAATCTTATCGTAACGAATGCCACTGATATCAAATTGGTCACCAATTCCAACACCCATAGCCTTGATCAGCGAAACAATTTCAGCATTAGCAAACATCTTATCAAACCTTGCACGCTCCGTATTCAACACCTTACCGCGAAGAGGAAGAACAGCCTGAATAGTTGAATCGCGGCCATCCTTAGCAGAACCCGCAGCCGAATTACCCTCGACAATAAATAATTCACAATCTTTTCGGTTACGAGATGAGCAATCCGTCAATTTAGATGGCAAGTTTAAGCCTTCAAATGCTCCCTTACGGATAACGTTGTCGCGCGCAGCCCTTGCCGCCTTACGAGCTCGTGCCGCCAATGTAGCCTTGCCGACAACCTTCTTAGCTGTAGCTGGATTTTCCTCCAAGTAATACGCAAAATATTCGCTCATCACCTGATCAACATAGCGGCGCATCTCTGGATTACCAAGTTTATTCTTGGTCTGACCTTCAAACTGAGGATCTGGCAACTTCACCAAAATAACTGCCGTCAAACCTTCGCGGATGTCATCACCAGTCAGATTATCCTCTTTTTCTTTCAGTAAGCTATTCTTGCGAGCATAATCATTAATTACACGCGTGAGGGCTGTTCGAAAACCAACCAAATGAGTACCACCATCAGGAGTTAAGACGTTATTGGCAAATGGCTTTACCACTTCAGCGTAAGTGTCGTTATACTGAACCGCAATTTCCACCATACAATCTTCAACCTGCTTCTCGACGTAAAATATATCGTCCGATAAAACATCCTTGCCAATATTCAGGTTTTTTACATAGCTCTGAATACCGCCCTCAAAGTAGAAAGCTTTTCGTTCGCCAGTTCGTTCGTCAATAACCGACGTGTGAATACCTTTCGTAAGGTACGCCTGATGGCGAAGATAATTAACAACCCATTTATAATCAAAATTAACCGTCTCTTTAAAGATGGTTGGGTCTGGATAGAATGTAATTGTCGTACCAGAACCATCAGACTTTCCGACTACTTCTAATTCTGTCTGAGGCACGCCTGTTGCGTATTCTTGGCGATAGATTTTACCATTCTTCCTAACTTCAGCAATCATCCGCGTAGATAGCGCGTTCACAACACTAGAGCCGACACCGTGAAGTCCAGATGAAACCTTATAGCCACCACCGCCAAACTTACCACCGGCGTGTAAGATTGTTAACACTGTCTCCAGCGTACTCTTACCCGTCTTTGGGTGTTTATCGACAGGAATACCACGACCGTCATCAGATACTCGAACACCACCATCCTTTAACAAAGTTACTTCGACCTTTGTAGCATAACCAGCGATTGCCTCGTCAATTGAGTTATCGGCAATCTCCTTAATCAAGTGATGTACACCCTCATACCCCGTACTACCGATGTACATTCCTGGACGCTTACGAACCGGCTCAAGACCCTCTAGGACCTGGATTTGTGAGCCATCATAAGATTGTTCATTTGTTTGTTTAGCCATATCTCCCTCACTATTATCTGAATTATCAGCTCTTTTCAACAACCTTATTATACATCAAAATAGATATATTCTCAAACTATTTACTTTTTCAGCATGCTTATGCTAAAGTTAGATTAAAGTTATATAACAACAAAAATAAAAGAGGTCAAAATGTTCAAAAAAATTATCTCGCGCCTACCATATAGCCCTTCAATGATCCACAATTTGGGCTTTTATGCGAAACGCTTACGCAAAGAAGAAGCCACTCGAAAGATCGGGCTTATCTTAACCGCCCTAGCTCTTATTGTACAATCTTTCACTGTTTTTTCACCGCCAGAATCAGCCAATGCAGCAGATTCCAGCGACCTCATTTACGGCGGAATTTCTAGCGGCCAGCAACTGATGGCTCATTATGACGCGAACACAAATAATATTCGCGACCTCTATAATCATCTTGGTATTAGCCGTTCTGATTTGGTGGCGGCGACCGGCAACCTCCAGACCTTAAATAGCAATATGGGCACCTATTCATGGGGACTTACGCCTCATTTTGGACCATCAAGAGGTGAAGGTTCATATGTAGTGCGCACATCTCAAGGAGGGGCTCGCACATTCTACTATCGACCTCACAACCTCTGGGGCAGCTTCTCATATAGAGCATTCGTTGGATATTCGGCCGGGACTGGCTGGTTTGCAATTATGCTTAACTGTGGCAACTTAATCTTAAAATTCGCACCACCGAACCACCATTGTCCAACTGGTCAAGTTGGCACATACCCAAACTGCTCCACTCCACCACAGCCAGTAGCTACGTGTAACGCTCTAGACATAAAGAATAATGGAGACACTTACCAACTTACAGCCAACGCAAGTGCAGCCAACGGTGCTACAATTCAAAAATATGTATACAGTATTTATCGAGGAAACACCCTAGTTAAAACTATAGAAAGCAACGATAAGATTGTATCTTATACAGAGAAAACACCAGGATCATACAAAGTTGTTCTAACGGTAAAAAGCTCGCTGGGCGACAAGACCTCAGACGCCTGCGTAAAGACATTTACTATACCAGAGCCAGCAAGATGTCCTCAAAATCCTAAATTATTAAAAGACGACCCTCAGTGCCAACCATGTCCAGGTGACTCTACTATATGGATTAACGATAGTAGATGTTCTGCCTCGTTCGTGCAGACAAAAACCGCAGTTAATCTCACCCAAAATAATGCCGATGCAACAACTACAGTTGCGAAATCTGGAGATCGAATCACTTACACTCTCTCTGTAAAAAACAAAGGTCTTAAAGAGGAAGAATTTACGTTCAAAGATCAAGTCAGCGACCTATTAGAATATGCAGACATATTCGACGCTGGAGGCGGAAAATTGACGGATGATAAAGGTGCTAGCGCGGGCAGCGGCAACGCAAAAGTACTAGTATGGAACCCTATAAAGATCAAGCCAGGAGAGACCCAGAAGCGCAGCTTTACCATCCAAATAAAGAACAGTATCCCGGCGATGGCTAGCGGTAAAAGTAATCCAATGTCTTATGACTGTAGGATTGACAACACATTTGGCAATACTGTCAGTACGAAAATTGACTGCCCTGCACCGAAAGTTATTGAACAAACCACTTCGCAACTGCCAAAAACTGGTGCCAGCGAGAATATGATGTTCGCAGGAATTATTGCAGCCGTGGTCGTATACTTCTACGCTCGATCACGTCAATTAAATAAAGAAGTTAGAATCATTCGGCGAGACATGTCCGCAGGAACTTTATAGGAGGTGAAAAATGAGTGAAAAATTAAAATCTACCGTAGAGAATGCTGTCGACACCAGAGAATTAGCAGATTTAAGCAGAGAAAAAGCTGCTGAAATCGAAAGATCTCTAGAAAAGGCGGTTGAAAAAGAAAAATCAAATGCCGAAAATGAAAATAGCATTAAACATGAGGCTATAGAAATTGCCGCCCGCCAAGAAAAGCGGCAAGAACAAAAAGAATCTAAAGAGATAAAAGAAGATAAGCCTCTTACAAAAAAAGATATTGAAGCTTCGTATAAGAAGACTTTGGAAAATGTACAAGACCAACTATCAGCTCCATCCAGGGCTTTCAGCAAGGTCATTCATAATCCAGTCGTCGAAAAGACTAGTGACGCAATTGGCAATACCGTTGCCCGCCCTAACTTAATCATCTCTGGCGCCTTAGGCGCAATAGCTTCTGTCGTTGTGTATTTTATCGCCAAACGATACGGATATATATTATCAGGGTCAGAAACTATTATCTTGTTTGTAGCCGGCTGGTCTATCGGCGCTGTTATCGAATATGCTCGAGTAGGGTTTATCAACAATAGGAAAAATAGCTAGATAGATGTTGAATCTTATCTCAAGCTAATCATCACTTCGCTATCGTCATCATCACCATTGCGCAAATCGAGCCGATTCTTAACCACAGGTTGGCTCGGTTTTACATTTACAGAAGAGACAGGGCTATTATTTGTAGTCATAGACATATTTGGCTTATTAGCGACAGCACTATCTATCGCAGAGGATTGACTTTGTTGTTTGGTGGCAAGGTTAGAAGCCGTAGCATTTACGCTATTTATATTAGAAGACGCATTATTAACCACCTCTGGGCGACCTTGCGGATTCTGTATTTGCGAGGAAGCCTGTGGGGCTTGCGAATTTACTGGTCTTACGGTTGTTGAACTAGAAGCGGGCTTTCCTCCTAGTTGTTGCCTCTTCGCTAGCCATTCATCTAAGAACGATGACCCACCGCCCGACGATTTTTGACCAACAGAAGGCGCTAATTGAGAATGACTCGTCTTTGGTTGCGCACTACCTCTAATCCTGTCAAATATCTCCTTTTCAACAACAGCTCGTGGTCTACCGTATTTAGCAGCAGATAGCCTTACTAACGCGTCTCTCAGCTGATTATTAACTTGCCCCATCGGAGGAATCCAATTCATACTAAACGGCGCAGACGGCACGTTATTAATCATCACAGAAGTTATGGACTGGAAGTTTGGCAATTTAGCCAAGTCGTCGACATCGAAAGTCGGCTGAAACTTCTTAACCATCAATTCGGCGTCAGTCACACCGATACGCCCAGAAATAACCGTACCGACGTTACCAATAATAGCTTCTCGTATCTTATCCGTTAACTGAGTCATAAACTGGTTACCCATAATAAGACTCAATTTATACTTACGAGCCTCAGACAGAATAGATTCAAAGCTGTCAGTAGCGAAGTTCTGGAACTCGTCAACATACAGTGAAAAATCAACCCGCTGATCCTCTGGAATATCCGCCCGAGACATCGCCGCTGCTTGAAACTTCATTACAAAGATAATACCCAAAAGCTTAGAGTTAAGTTCACCCATCTTACCTTTCGACAAGTTAACCAGCAAAATCTTATTATTATCCATAATTTCACGCAAATTAAATCCAGATTTGGTCTGACCAATGATATTGCGCATTGCATCGTTGGAAATAAATGGACCAAACTTTGATACAACCCATGAAATAACCTCACCCGCCTCATTTGACCTCTGTGACGCAGGAAATTCCTTTGTCCAGAAATCAATAACTTGCTGATCTTTTACATACTTAAGCTTGCTTTTCACAAATTCAGGATCAATAAGACACTTCGGCACATCAATAAACGTTCCGCCAGCAGGATCCGACATCAACAATAAAGCGCAGTTTCTAAAAATATGTTCCAAACGAGGACCAACAATTCCCGTATGGCCTGGGTCGTAAAGGCCATACAGCATATTAATCGCCTCTTGAACCAAAAAGTCTTTTTGATCTGGAGTGTCAAACTCAAACATATTCAACCCAATTGGATTAGTCATATCAGCAGGATTAAAGTAGATAATATCCTCAACGCGTTCTTTTGGAACCTTACCCAATAAAGATTCAACCAAATCACCGTGCGGATCAATGAAGGCGAATCCCCGACCATCCATCATATCCTGATAAGCCATATTTTCCTGCAGAACAGACTTACCGACACCCGTTTGACCAATGATATATACGTGGCGGCGGCGGTCTTTTGTCCCGATTCTAATAGGTTTTTTAACTCCTCGGAATTCGTTATAGCCAATCAGCAAACCCTCATCCAAAACGTCTGTTGGTCCATCAACTTGTTTGGACATTTGTCTTTTAACCTGTGAAGTCGGAATTGCGTTAGCTCCAGGCAAATGGAATAACGTTGCCATTTCTACACTGTTGAGAATATTACTACGAGTTTCCTGAGGGAAAAACCTCATAATATATGCTGTTGTCATTTCCTCAACATTCCTAGTTAAAGAGAACTTAAACCCATTATTGCGCGGTGAGTCAAACAACGAGAAGGCTGCTATTATATTTTTTAACAACACTTGAGAGCGCGCCGCAGTATTTGACGAAATTACAACACGCACTAAGACTTCATATGCAGGATAGCGAGCTTTTTCGCTGATAGCATCCACTTCCGCCTGCTCTAAAGATGTCAGCTGCTTATCCTCGGAATTAGAGCCTCCGTCTTTTTCATTATTCTCTGGCGGTTTCCACAAAGCCTCCATAATATCCATAGGAGCAACACCGCCAAAGCCCTTCTTCTTTCCCTTATTCTTCTTCATACCGTCAATATGAGACTCTGAAGCCTTAGACCAACCGTCATACGCCGGACGTAGTAAAAATTGCACACCTATTCCATCTTCTTTGGACGCCGAAGATAAAGCATTTAATAATGCCCTGGAAGCATCTCTTTTCGACTCCTGATAAGTCGATATTGGATAAACAAAGGACTTTTTCAGGGTGAATTCGCCGCCGATGGTCCCGCTCATCTTGCCAACCTTGCTGAATATATTAGTATCAGATACCTCTTCTAGCCGAGCAGAAGGATATGCTGCCGCTACAGCTTGACGAATAACATCAACTAACACTAGCGGGACAACGGCATAATAGTGAACTAACCCACCATGCGCAACAATCTCAAACGATATATGACGTTGGCCGTAGACTTTACTTTTGAACCCTTTAGTTGCTGTACTTGAGATAATATTGTACATCACCTGGGCTTGCGACAGCACCTCTTCAGTTAAATCTCGCTCATCTCGATTTGAACTATTGACGTCTTCACTTGTCGGAGGCAAATGTATAAGCAACGGCACCATCTTCAAGCCTCGTTCATAATTTTTGGCTTCCCTCAGCATGTTACGATACAACACAAAAGCTACCGCAGAACCAGCGGCTATAATAACAATCGCGATAAAACTAACTATCAAAGGACCCGCACCCATATAAAACCCTACTTACTACCGTCGTCATTTTGACCTAAAGTCTTATTATATCGTTTTTTTAAATAATCAGCCTGCAGCTGTGCAATAACTCTATTCCTCTCATAAGGATTATCTTTTGTTAAAGCTATAATCTTTTTAACTTTATCCACCCACTCTCTTTCTATCAAGTCTTCATCCGCTGCCACCAGAGGAGTATCATCATCAGCTACTACCCCCGGCTGATTCGTACTTTGAGCGTCGTTTTGAGATTGAGATAAAGGAACTGTTGTAGTATTATCAACAGGCAAAGCCACGGGGATATTGTTATATTGTTCAACCCCAGCACCAAGTGACTGCTCGGATTCTCTTCCGACTTCAGGATTTAATGATGTATTTTCTACATTATACTCACCGCCACCTATATTTTGTGGCTGCACCTCAGGAGTCCTATTAACTTGTGGCAGTTCGGGATTCATAAATATATTGTACCACGTAACTACTTAAAATACACGACTACATTCAGGACGGGATTAGTATCTTTTATGTATAAAAAAACACGCCAGCAATTCAAACACACCAAGTAATAATATCTCAAAAATCCCAACATCTCCCATCGATTGCATACCCACATAAATAACTGGAGCAAGAGAGATTACAGTAGAGTAATAATACGTCTTATACTTAGATTCATTGCGACTATTCTTGAAATTAAAAAATTTCGCAGCTATTCGCTCCGATGTTAAAAATACTACATAAGTTAGACAGATAAATAGCACATACAAACATACAAAAAACGCTAAAATCCCAAACGGACCAGCAGAACTCGGGTTTGTTGCGTTCAAAATAACCGCAGTCAAAATCAATGCAACCAACGCTATGAAACTAATTATCTTCATCCCCATACTCACATCATACTATACACAAGAAGCCTGAGCGATAATACTATAGCATATAGACACAAACCATCCGCCGATAAAAAATAACTATTAGGCGCGGGTGCTACTTGCCTATTACCGCTCGAGGCGATTTGACCGCTCCTTAGTTAAGGAGCATCCTTGCAGTGTTCCTCTGCATACATCCAGGACTCTCATCGCTAGCTATTTAACGAGGATTAACTGGATGTATGCGGTACTAACCGCGCGCTCAACGCTTTTACAATTTGCAAAGTAAAGGCGGAGCATTGGCTGCGTCATTATAAAAATCATGCAGCCAACTGTCCGTCAATTTATACGCAAAAACGCGGCTTTATATAAATTTTATTGTTAATGTATTTTTGCTTTTTTGTTTTTCTAAAAGCTTAACCTTATACTAGCATAACCCTATTTAGATGTCAACCATTACTCGGTCAAAAAGTATTGTAATTTTCACCTATTTTTTAATGTTGTTAAAATTATCATCTGTTAATTATTCTCATATCGCTTTATGGTCATGTGTGCATTTTACAACAAGATTGTCGTTTTTGAGCATTATCTGGTACAGATTACACACCATTCAATGAAGATATCATCGACTTAGCGACCGCCCAATTGCACGACTAACCCATGATTACCCGTCATCCAAACATTGCCACAAAAATAGGTTCGTACAGTCAATATTAGACCGGCGTCTAACGCTCAAATCCGTGATAAAATAATAGTCTCTATTTCCCGCTTTATAAAACTCTATTTACCTTCATTGTCGTACTATAGCCAAACTTAACAAAATTATTTTTTATATTATTACAAGAACATCCAAGCATCAGCATGCATATTAAATCTTATACATCAAAATGCTATACAACAGTTTTAATTAAAAATTACAAAACGAAAGTATAAAGTTTATTCATAGTACACAAAGCCACCTTTTACACTTCAATAAAAGAGTCCTAGAAAATGTGCGACAATTTAATTTGTCGCATATATAACAGGCATAAAAAGCAATCAAACAACCACCAGTTTCTGGCATATAACTTCATAGTAAAAGCCATTAGAAAAAATAGTTGCGAAAATTAGAAAGAAGATTATAAAATGTGTGGTATTTTTTACTAAACTTTTTACAAAAATATTGTTGACATAAGCATTTATATAGCTTATTATAGGGGTAGCTTCTGAATAAAAAAGTTATACAGAGGCCAAAAATAAAAAGAAATTGTAAAACTCCACTTTTTTGAAAACAACCACTACTCGCAGGTGGTTGTTTTTCTGTCTTAAAGATAAATTCTACTCTTTAACATAAATAAAGCCAGCGATAAGACCGACTTTTAATCTAATCTATCTGGTGGAGCTGCCGGGTACTGCCCCCGGGTCCAACTGGTATCACAGCATTCGTCTACGAGCATAGGCTTATCTAAATTTATTTAATAACGCTACTCGGATTTAAAATAAACCAAGAAAACCGAGTTCCGTTACGTAGTAAAAGTCCTATATATCCGCTACTTCCAAATATATAGCAAGCAACATAGATATAACACCCTTAGATATTGACTGTTGCCACAATACAAGGATGATCGCTAAAAATTAGGCAGCGATTGGCGCAAAGGCCATCTTAGGAGCGAAAGCGCTCGCTACGAATGACTTTGCTTTTGCAACAAAGTTTGCATCTAAAAACATACGTTACGCGTATCGTCGGCTCGCAGAATGTCATGATAAAGTCCAATTGTCGAAAGCTATATCAGCCCCACATATCGGTTCATATTATACCCTGATCTCATTCAAAAATCTACATGCTTATGTTTTAATAGATTCATGATTAGTAGAGTTATTTCAGCTACACCCTACGGATTTAATGGACAAATCATCGAAGTTGAGGGAGATATGTCAAAGGGGCTTCCTAGCCTACAAATTGTCGGAATGGGCAACAAGGCCATCGATGAGTCCAGAGATCGAGTACGTAGTGCAATAAAAAACTCTTCCCTGGATTTTCCGAAAGGAAAAATAATCATCAACTTAGCACCGGCAGAGTTACCTAAAGACGGATCTCACTTTGATCTACCCATCGCCTTATCTATTTTATGCATCAGCGGCGCACTTAACCAAAGCGATGTAAGTAATGCGGTTTTTGCGGGAGAACTAGCACTAGACGGCAGCCTACGTCCAATACGATCAGCAATTATTACAGCCGAAGTGGCCAAAAACCAGAAAATTAAATCAGTCTATGTACCAGCCCAAAACGCCAAACAAGCAGCACTAGTGACTGGAATTGATGTATTTCCAGTAGAAAACCTAAAATCACTCTTCTTACATCTCAAAAAAGAAAAGATTATTAAGCCAATAGACAGATCATCAATAAAAAATGTGTCTCACAATCATAAAAACGCTCCAATCATCGACGACATCTACGGACAAGAACAAGCAAAGAGAGCTATTCAAATAGCAGTTGCTGGAAGACATAACATTTTATTGTCCGGCCCTCCAGGGTCAGGAAAAACTATGTTAGCAAAATCTTTAAAGAATCTATTACCAAATCTTTCAGAGGATGAAATAGTAGAAGTAACAAAACTTCACAGTCTTGGGGAGCATACTATAATAAATAATCCCATAGTAGATAGACCGTTCAGGTCGCCGCACCACACCGCAAGTAGAGCCTCTATTATTGGCGGAGGATCGAAAGTGCAGCCGGGAGAAATCAGTTTAGCTCATAGAGGAGTCCTATTTCTCGATGAGCTACTCGAATATCCGCGTACTGTACTTGAATCGCTTCGTCAGCCTCTAGAGGATCATGAAATTACCGTCAGTCGCGCAAACGGTAAGTTCAACTTCCCTGCCAATTTCTTATTAGTAGCCACAATGAATCCTTGTCCTTGTGGATTTCTTGGAGATCCAGAAAAAACTTGCATATGTTCACAAAATCAAATTATCAATTATCAAAAAAGACTATCAGGGCCACTACTTGATCGAATAGATCTAACAGTATCGGTTTCACGAGTTCCCCATGAAAAATTATTAAATAATAAAATGTCGACAAAATCACAACAAGAGACATTTTTATCTGAGATACATAAAGCCTACTCTATTCAGAGAGACAGATATAAGTGTAGCTACAAATACAACAATGATATTTCAAGCAATAATGTTGATAAAATTACATCAATCTCAGAATCTGCAAAAACCTTCTTGACGAACGCAGCCAGAAAGCTAGACTTAAGCACTCGCAGCTATTTTAAAGTTATAAAAGTTTCTCGCACTATCGCAGATTTAGAAGGATCCGCGTCTATAGAAATTCCACATATAGCAGAAAGCCTACAATACAGACAGATTAACATAGGTTAATTATTATCCTTGAAAATAACAAACATCTCTGTTACAATAGCAACTGAGTTAATCTAAAATTGCTTCAAAAAGGAGAGCCAGAGATTAATAAATCAATCCGTATCAACGGAGCAATCCGTGCAAGAGAACTGCGGATAATTGGTCCTGATGGCGAGCAGCTAGGAATCATGTCCCTTAAAGAGGCTTTAAGTAAGGCCAACGACATGAATCTTGACCTAGTTGAAATATCACCGGGAGCCAATCCGCCAGTTGCTAAAATCATTGACTGGGGTAAGTACCAGTACCAAAAAATGAAGGATCAACAGAAGAATCGGCGCCAAGCCAAATCTGGAGACCTAAAGCAGATGCGCTTTGGTCTAAAGATAGGAGCTGGAGACCTAGAGGTTAAGCTGAAGAAGATCCGTAAATTTTTAGAGGGCGGACATAAAGTTCGTATACAAGTGGTCTACAAAGGTCGCGAAATGGCCCATAAAGAGATCGGCTACGAATTGATCGACAAAATCATGGAACACCTTAGTGAGGACGCAATATTAGAGCAAAAACCTCAGATGGCTGGTCGCAATCTGAGCGTAGTAATAAGGAGTAAATAATGCCAAAGCTAAAGACCCACAAAGGCACTGCGAAGCGTATCAAGCTGACCAGCACCGGAAAATTGACCCGCCAGCGCGCATTTGGCGGCCACTTGTTGGCTAAAAAGTCAAAAAGTCGTAAGCGCGCAATCAACACAACAGCAACAGTAACTGGTTCGATGGCCAAGAACGCCCGTCGAGCAATGGGAGTATAGTTATGCGAGTAAAACGAGGAGTTGCCGCACGCGCTAAGCACAAAAAAATCTTAAAAGCAGCTGAGGGAATGCAACATAATCGCACCAGAAGTTTTCGTCTTGCAAAACAAGGTGTTATTAGAGCTCTACAGTACGCCTACCGCGATCGCCGAAACAAGAAGCGCGATCTACGCGGTCTATGGATTACCCGAATCAATGCAGCCGCTCGACAAGAAGGCACAACTTACGGCAAACTTATAGCTTCTATGAAATCTAAAAACATTGAGATTGATAGAAAAATATTAGCAGAATTGGCAGTTAACGAGCCAAAAGCTTTCGCCGAAATAGTAAAAGCTAGTCTATAACAGGATAAATCTACCAATATAAAACACCCTGACATTATGCAGGGTGTTTTATTCATAGTCTGCCTATAAGCCGGGTTCTGTCTAGGGCAATCATCTATCTAGTTTGCTTGTTGCCAAACAAATCAAGCGGTTATCGATCTGCGGACGGATAATCCTATTTGCAAATCTCCTTGCAGCCGACAGGGTTTACCTCTCGTCTATGTCGCCATAGACGACTGTGGGCTCTTACCCCACTCGTTTCACCTTTTCCCTCGTATATAAAATACGAAGGTAGTTTCGTTTCTGTGGCACTTTCCCTAGAGTTGCCTCCGGTCGCCGTTAACGACTGTCGTATCCTTCGCTGCCCGGACTTTCCTCTTAAGTATGACTTAAGCGATTACCTAACAGACTACATGATATATTATAGCACTAAACCCTAGACTTGTCTGTGGGCGCTAGATATTCCCCGCATAAATGCAAGGTGGGTGCTCGCAACTTATTGCCACGACAATAAATCATCATTAAAGCTCCCTATTGTATGATGTTAGGAAAATCATACGCGCCCACGGATAAATCCAGGGTATGCCCCTATTATACACCAAATATGTTCATAAATACACGCAAAATTGCCTGAATACAGCCCGACATAACCTGCCCGATTACATCAGAAAACAGCACAACTATAATCATCACCAAAAGAACACCATTTTGCTCAATTTTTTGCATAACACCTCTGACACCGTCTGGCGCTACGGCGTATAATATTCTAGACCCGTCCAGAGGCGGAATTGGTAGCATATTAAAAACAAAAAAACCCAGATTCACCGATACAGCGGTAGAAATAATCAGCCCAAATATCGTAGACTGTACTGCCCCAGCGCTATTAATAACGTCACTAAACACTCCGACGCCAAACACAATAAAGGCGATTACTAAATTAGTAATTGGACCAGAAATAGCGACAAGAGCCGCCCCCCAATCGCCAAAACGGACTCTATTCGGATTAAACGGAACAGGCTTAGCTCCTCCGAAAACTGGAGCATGCAACACCACCATTATCAGTGGAAGTAGTATAGTCATAAAAGGGTCGATATGCTTTATAGGATTAAGCGTCAATCTACCCTCTTCTTTCGCAGTATTATCACCTAGCATGTATCCCATAAATGCGTGCATAGCCTCGTGAATAGTCATAGACAATAATATAACAACCAAAACTACTATTATTTCTAAAATCATAAGTGTTATTATAGCATCAATACACGATCTTGACTAATTACACAAATACCGCTACAATAATAAGGATTGTTATTAATAATAAAGTAAAGAGAGTGGAAATGGCATCACGATGTGATTTAACAGGCAAAGGCAAGCAGTATGGCAACAACGTCAGCTTCTCCCTGCGCCGCACTAAGCGTGTTTTCAAACCAAATCTTCAGAAGAAGACTTTTGTTGTTGACGGTCAAAAAATTACCATGACTTTAAGCACAAAAGCTATTCGCACCCTGAAGAAAAAAGGTATTTTGAGTGCAACTAACTAATAAGTAATCGCTAAATCAAATTTTAATAAAATAACTCCGATTGTATTATCGGAGTTATTTTTAATTCAATGAGAAAGACTCTAACTTTTCGATATTTGAACAACCGTTAAATTATCTGGCAGATCCGTTATTTTCTTTAACTTCCACTTTGAGCCAGCCTCAACAACTGGAGCTCCTAGGTTCTTTACAAACTCATCCACACCATCCTGTGGAACTTCATAATGCAAAGTAGCATCACTGTAATGCACCGGAATCACCACCTTAGGGTCTAACTGACGAATTATTGAAGTCGCTCCTATTGCGTCTAACGTATACCCATTTCCACCGACAGGTAATATTGCAAAATCAACAACACCTATATTTTCGAGCTGATCATCAGTTAGTTTATTCTCAATATTACCAACAACCACCCCCTTAGCTTCACCAATCGTAATTTTATATATTGTAGATCTTTTAACATCATCTGCGGTGTCGATATGTCGGCGCGCCGGAATTCCTAATAATGAGATGTCTCCGACTTCATATTCACCTGGGCCCGAAAATAGTAGTCTTGGTGTAGAATCCACAACAGCAAACCGATCCTCCGTAACCACTTCTACGTCATTATTCACAGAAACATTTTTTCCTCCGACAATCTCTAAATTCGGATCAAATACCACACGAAGTTTCTTTGTAGTAATAATAACAGCATTTGCTCCTTTATACTCTATTTCAAACATACCTACTCCTTTCTCATTATATTTTCCGTATCTACTAATACAGAGTGCTTATTTCTTATAATGTCCATTATAAACCTATCTTTGACACTCATCCTATAATAGAAATCATCATAAGATATTACGGCATAATTTATCTCTATTTTTCTATCTTTTTCGATTTTTTTAACAAGATTTTTTATAGTTACGGCAGACATGTCATCACCAACTAATAGCAGGTCAACAGAAGAGCTTGATCCGACCACTAATTTTCCCGAAATAATAGCCAGCCTTAAACCTCTCATTCTTCCTAAAGAATCTTTCCAGGAAACGCCACTCACAGTACTCATGCCGCCTTCTGTATTTTTATCTGAGAATATAGCTGCAAGCGGCTTAATGTAAGGATAGTCTTCATTTACGCTATAGTACAGTTTATTATCAATAGCATCCTGTTGCACTATACCGACAGACACCATATTAGCTAGCTCTCGACGAACGGAGTTTATCTGTTCATCAATCATTCTAGTAATCTCTCTCACGTAAAAGGACTTCTCTGGGTTATTCAGAAAAAGATGTAATAATTTTACCCTAGTTTTTGAACCAAATAATGAATCAATCATTGTACTATAATTGTAACATATTTTTTACTTACTATCTAATACTCGAGATAAATATTGTTCACACGAATGAACATCTCCCCATTCAATAAATGGGTTTCGTCTAAACCACGTCAGCTGACGTTTTACTAAGTTTACGTCGCTAACAATAAACTCCTGAATAGCCTGATCTTCGTCTATTTCTTTCTCGATTAATTTCTTAATAATAGGATAAACATTACCTGTCATAGCCTCATTACACCACCCGGTATTATTGACTAATCCTATTGTTTCTTCTACAACACCATCCTTGAACATTTTTTTTGCTCTATCTGTAATCCTTCGTTTTAATAGCTGTTTCTCTGTAGTAATTCCGACAACGATGGTATTATTCAATGGAGCCTCCAGTCCAGACGGCTTTTTATAAGCTCGCTCAATAGCTCTAACTAGATATCTTTTATTTTTACTATTCTCCGGCAAGACTACATCGTGATTGACGCAGTATTGCTGAAGTTCAGATATTGTCATTTCTTGTAAGTCAGTTCTCTTTTCTTTGCTGGATTTAGCTCCAAACTGAAAATCAAATATAACAGAATCAATATACAACCCTGTTCCACCAACAAGAAATGGAATATTTCCTCGACTTCGGATTTCTTTAATCTTTTGACAGGCATAGTCCTTAAATTGCGACACACTAAAAGAATCTCCTGGATCTACTAAGTCAAGACCCCAATGAGAGACCCTCTGCCGTTCACTCAAAGAAGGCTTAGCTGTCCCAATATTCATACCACGATAGACAGTCCTACTATCAGCGCAAATTATCTCTCCTCTATACTTCTTTGCTAATTGTATAGCTAATGATGTTTTGCCACTAGCAGTAGGACCAATAATTACAATTAGCGGTAGGCGATCTTCATCAACGCCATTATCCAATTTTATAAACCCATCCAATTAGCTTAATCCTACAAGGACTTTATATACTCAGCAAGCTGCTCCAACGATATTTTTTCTTCGCCAGATTGCGTGCGAACACTAACCTCGTTAGCTTCCATGTCCTTTGGTCCTACGATAAGTTGAACAGGTATCTTCATAGAGGTAGCTTCCCTAATCTTCTTGCCTAATGATTCATTTCTAGAATCTATTGTAAATCTTACATCGTTATATCTAACTGGCTCCATGAGGGTAATGTCTGATAATATAGTTGTTATTTTATCAACATATTCTAACACTGTGTCGTTAATCGTCAAAATACGAACCTGTTCTGGAACCGCCCAAAACGGAAACCATCCGCCAGTGTGTTCTATAAATACACTCAAAAATCGCTCGACCGACCCCAATAAGGCACAGTGAATCATAACTGGTGTTGTAAAATTGCCATCATTATCCGCATACTCCAAACCAAACCTTTGTGGTTGCACGAAATCTAGCTGCACAGTTGCAACTTGATGTTCACGGCCGATTGCATCCGTTGCCATAAAGTCAATCTTTGGACCATAAAATGCCGCCTCACCCTCTTGTTCAAAATAGTCCAAGCCTACTTTCTCAACAGCAGACTTTAACTGGTTCTGTGCGGAATCCCATAAGCTAAGGTCGCCTAAATACGAATCAGACTCGTCACGATAGCTTAATCTAACCCTGAGCTTCATATTGATTGAGCCATATAACTCACGAGCAGCAGATAGCAAATTATTAATCTCGCCTTCAATCTGATCAGTACGACAAAATATATGACTATCATCTTGTGTTAATGAGCGTACGCGATTTAACCCGCCTAACTCACCAGTTTTTTCGTCACGATAATCTGTTGTCGTCTCCAAGTACCTTACCGGCATATCACGATAACTTCGCGGTCGTGAGGCGAAAATTTGCGTATGATGCGGACAATTCATGGGCTTAAGAGCCATCTCATCACTAGTTTCTTGGCTTTTAACTAAAAATAATTCCTCTCCAAACTTAGCCCAATGGCCCGATGTTTCATATAGATCTTTTTTCGTAATATGAGGAGTCCAGACCTTTTCAAAGCCAAACTTCTGTCTCAGCTGGTTCGAATATTGAGCCACTATATCTCGTAAAATCGTACCGCGAGGAGTAAACAAAGGCAAACCAATCCCTACCAGAGGAGAGGTCGTATATAGATCAAGCTCCTTGCCTAACTTGCGATGATCTCGCTGTTTTGCAATTTCCAATCTATTAAGATATTCATCCAGCTCTTCCTGCGTAGCAAACGCTACACCATATATTCGCTGCATTTGTGGATTATTCTCATTGCCTCGCCAATATGCTCCAGCTGTCTTAGTAAGCTTAAATGCGCCAACTTTTCCAGTACTGTCCACATGTCCACCCCTACACAAATCGGTGTAATCACCCTGAGAATACAAAGAAACAGTCTCGACTTTACTATCGCCATCAGACACAGATCCCATTTTTTCTCCAGCTAATTCGCTAGCAACGGTAGTACCGGATCTTTTGAGGTCATTCAGTAGTTCCACCTTAAATGACTGATCTCCCTTTATAGCCCAATCAATAGCCTCTTCTACCGACACGTCGCGCCTCTCAAACGGATAATCAGCCGCTACAATCTTTCGCATCTCCTCTTCTATCTTCGGAAGATCAGCTTCAGAAATTGTCCCGTTGTCAAGATAAATATCATAGTAAAAACCATTGTCGATAGCTGGACCCACGCCGAATTTCGCCTGAGGCCATAAATGCTGAATAGCCTGTGCCATAATGTGCGCTAGACTGTGTCTCATAAATTTTAGTTCTTCTTCACTCATATCAATATTATACCACGCTCCTTGATAGTAGGTATCTGTTATGATAATATTATTATATCTGGGCGATTAGCTCATTTGGCTAGAGCGCTTCATTGACGTTGAAGAGGTGAGAGGTTCGAATCCTCTATTGCCCACCAGATACGACAATTGTATAACTCTTTATCAGTTACTGATGAAGAGTTTTTTTAATGTCGTAAAGGAGTATAGAAAATGACCAAACCTACACGTTTGCCATGCAGACCTTGACTTTATTCAATAAGTATGTTAGAATTTAAAGTATGAGTAAACATGACTCGCCTAGTTTAGGCACAAAAAAGCCACAACACTGTTCTTTATTGAGCAAGGCAAAAATTCACTACGAATATAATAAGAAGATCAACGAAGAAAGATCTATACTTAATTAAGTTTCCAGACTCACAGAGCAATCGCCTCTATAATGAGGCGATTTTTATTTTACACAGCACTTTTCCACTGGATTTTTTTATAGTTGTATGTCAATATATTGATATGATATGCATAAAATGTTTTCACGAAAAAACCCACGTAACAAATTCTCGTCAAAATAAAAAATACCCAATAACCTGGCGTAGACATATATGCGACCAATGCGGTTATTCTTTTACAACCTACGAAAAGCCTGTGATTTCCCTCGTTGTCATATCACAAGATGGCGAGAAAAATAATTTTTCTATAGGAAAACTGATACTTAGTATTGCGCAAAGTTTTAATCATAACGAAAAATTAGCAGGCTCATATAGCTATGACTTGGCCAATACTATACAAGATAAATTAATACACCTACAAAACAAACCCGCGATATCATCTCAACACATCGCCGAAATAACACACTCAACATTACAGAATTTCGACCAAATAGCCGCACTGCAATACGCAGCACAACATAATCTTATAATCTCTCAGAGAAAGAGGCGTCGCGGTCGTCCTTCTTTTTCTTATTCTGAGCACGATTTTGATCATTCATCTCTACGGTAGTCTTCTCCGTCACGTCAAACTTATCAAGATATTTACCAAGCAAAAGATGAGTTTGTGCATTATATGACGCCAAAGAGCTATATACAATAGAAGTAATAGGCATCAAGAACCATTGTAAGACCATCAATGTATTTCTACTCTTCTTGTATCTTTCTGGACGAGGCGGCAACAACTTGAACGATACAAAAATCAATACCAAAATACTTATCATAGCTACTTGTTGTATTAAACTAACGGTATCTGGTAATTGATGGGCAGCGACACTACGCGCAGCTTCACTATTCAGCACAAGAGGAGCCCATCCACCGAAAGCGACAATTAGGGCAATACAAGCCTGAGTTACATGACCATCCAATAATCTCACAAACCTAGCCAGGCTGGGCCAAAATTTTACCGTCCTATTTTTATTAAATATGTTGTTACCAACATACGCCACGTCTGAGGCTCCATAGCTCCAGCGTCGCAGCTGAATAAACTGAGCTTTTAATGTTTTTTTATAACTATTAGCCAACACTGCATCTTGATAAATCGGCACAAAAATTGGCACAACTTCATAATTACCATCAAAATAGAAATAGCTTCTCCAGTACTGGTGACCATCCTCAACAATTGTTCGAGTGCTCCAAAAGTTCATCTCAACGAGAGCATTCATCGGTTGCGAATGTGACGCAAAGTTACGCAAAGAATATGGGCGCATGGAGCTGATAATATTCCAGAATGAGTTCCCTGTCGCCACTACTCGCATCGGCGCAGGGACATCCCATATATTATTAGTGAACAAACATATTGGCTGGAACGATAAATGTTTTCTGTCTTCATGAGTAATATATTCATATGTCACATAATCAAAGTAATACTTATGCGGCTTATTATCACAGTCCATCGTTGTAACAATAACATCAGAACAGGCTATTTCTTCCTGTTGTAAATATTGCTCCAGCCACTTGCCTGCATACGTGATATTTCCACCCTTACCAACTACCTCATTTGGCAGATCTTTCGGATGTTTTACAATGTGGAAAGAATGAAAGTACTTACCGTATTTCTTTTTCAGTATTTTAGCCGTTGTATCAATATCAACACCACCACGCTCTTCGTACGCAAAAACTACAATCAGACGCTCCTTATCATATGTTGTATCTAAAACTGATTTAAGAGCAGGCTCAATCACTTCTATACTCTCGTTGTATGCAGGCATAATAAGAGCGTTGTAAATATTACTAGGTTTAGGATAGTACCCATCTTCCGCAGCAGACATAAATTTTAGGTTATCTACATGTTGTTGATATAACAACTCCTTAGATTGATTATCTCTCAGCCTAGAATAGGCCTCCTTCGGATTTTCCAAATCAGACAGCCGCTTATTCCAGTCGACTTTTGAAGCTTTTACCATATTATTATGACCATTAACTATCCTATAGCTGATAGCTATTGTTTTTACAAAAGCAATTAGTATTATAGTCAACAAATAAATTGATGCCAGAACGGGACTTAAAATAGACAAAACGATCAAAAGAACAATAGCCCCGTAGCTTAATAATCCAGGAAGCATCTCAAGAAAACGATATTTTTTTGTTCGTTTACCAAGTGGGATTTCAATGTCCATGTATTATCCTATCGATGCAATTTTAATTATAGAATAGGCTAAAATAGCTAAAATAGCTAAAATACCCAACGTTAACCACAAAAGAAATATAGCCAAACTTCGTTTCTCTAGTGAAATTAACTTGACACTTAGCGCAGAGTGACCAAAAACTATCATAAACGCCAAAGCAAAATAACTAAGCAGACTAGACCAATGGCTCCTATAAAAATTCGCATTACCATACGTAGTGTAGCGCGTAATAACCTGAGCTTCGCTATGTTTTATTGATGATCCTAAAAATATAGATACAACAATAGCCACAACAGCGTTAACGATCAAAAGAGTTACCACAGTCCTGTCGCTAAAAACAATTTTTATCGATTTCTTTATAGTGTCTTTCATAAAATGGAGCCGTTGACTGGGCTTGAACCAGCGACCTGCTCGTTACGAATGAGCTGCTCTACCAGCTGAGCTACAACGGCAAACTCCTTAGGAAATTATAGCAAAAATAGGAGTTTTTTCAAACTAGAACGACTATTTATCAATTGAAATGAAATATTTTACTTTATTGTTATTTTTTAAGTAGTTAAACTGGTTATTAAATTCAGTTAATGGAACTTTTACATAAGAGTAATTTACGGTGTTGCCTTCAATATTATTAAGCGTCACAAAGTAATATCCATCACCTGAAAGGGTCTTTATTGGACCTGAAATTTTACCCTTTGTTAATGACATAGCCGCTTTCGTTAGGCCTCCGTCAGAATTATCCGTAGAGACGGATAGATCAAATACTGACTGCACCTTGTCGCCCATTTCCGTAGCAATGTCCTTTAAGGATTTACCCTCTTGCAGCCTCTTCTTAATGTCAGACGCTAGATTATTAGTTGTTTTATCAATCTTAAAAGATACTTCCTGCTTTAACAAAGTATATTTCATAGCAGTTTTTAGCTCATCCATTGACCAATGAAGATTGTCTTTCACTACAGACTCATAAGCGGACTGCGATAGCTTGCTAGATTCCTGCTGTTTTTTGATAAGATCTTGAACCTTTTTATCATCTACCGTAATATTATTTTCTCTCGCAAGCTTTTTGGCATATGCCACCTCCAACGCCTTATCTATGGACTGGTTTTGATAGAACTTGACTTTATCCTTTTGATCCGCTTGCCCCTGAGACTGCAATACTGCCAACGAACTACGATGGTACAGAAGATAATCACTATACTCGGCATTTTCTCCGTCAATATTAGCCACAGGAAGAGGTAAAATCTTAGTTATCCTATATGCGATATCGCTTGTATCTTTCCAGACATATAACTGTGCCCAACCAAGAGCAATGAAAACAATCAGAATAACAGCACTAACGAGCATCGTTATCCATACCAATCGACGTTTGGTGTATTGGATGGGATATTTATGCTTACGACCAGCCGCCAAAACCTTCTCACGGTGCTGAGCTACTGTATCGTTTGTAATCCTCTTAGGTAGCTCCTTCGGCTGTTTTTTATCTTTACGGTTCAATAGATTCTTCATTGATATCCTCCTTCTTTGTCGAAATTTCCACTGCGTCTTGTAGTTTATTATAGATCTTATCTGGATGTTCTACGTTTTTTATAACAAGATCTCCAACAAAAGTTTGAATAACTATTGTACCAAACTTAAACATTTCTCCGCTAAACCCCGGGATACTATAACTAATATTCTGGATCTTTGACAATTTCAGCTCAATGACATCTTTACCAAAAAATCCATGCTGAGTAATCTGACGAATCCTCTGATCGGTAACAATATAGTAAGTATAAAACCACATCAAAAAATGATAGAAAAAGAGCATCAAACCAAAAATAAATCCACCAACAAATACCCATAAAAGATTCAAATTATCTTGCCAAATTAAAAAAGGCAATGAACCAAGCGCCATTGATCCGAGAAGCAGATAAAATCCTTTTCTCATAGCGATTATGTGACGACGAAACACAAACAACAGTTGCTCTCCGTCGCGCTGCCCATCAAATTGCTTATCTTTAATTTGCTCTGTCATATATCTGGTACCCCGGGCAGGAGTCGAACCTACAACCTTATCCTTAGGACGGATCTGCTCTATCCAGTTGAGCTACCGAGGCATACAACCATTATACCACGGCAACTCTCAGGAAAGACTAGCTTAGCGAGTAAACTTTTCACTTAATGTGTGATAATTTACCAATTCTTCCGGCTTGAACCAGTGCTCGATCTCACGAACAGCCTCATCTGAATCGCCAGATGCGTGAATTAAATTTGGAACTCCCTTTTGACACTCATCTGCATAGCCAAAACTAATGTGTGAATAATCACCGCGAATTGTTCCCATGTCAGCCGACTTAGGCTCTGTTGGACCAACAATCTTCCTAACAACAGCAACAGCTTCAACACCCTCTAGTACCATTGCTATGACCGGACCGTCCATCATCATATCTAATGTTATATTCAAAGTTCCCTCACCTCGACGAGTAGCCAATTTACCAATGTCTTCGTAATGAGCATAGTAATGGTCCCTAGATGGTGATGTCATTTTTACACCAACTATTTTTAGGCCAACTCGCTCAAAACGTTGTAAAATTTCCCCAACGATACCTCGTTGAACTGCGTCAGGCTTAAAGACGATCAATGTCCTCTCAACACCACAGTAGTTTTTTTCGCTTTCTGCCATAGATACTCCTCTGCTTATTATTTTCTAATATAGTAGCAGAAATAAATAATTTGATAAACATATTCATTAGCGATAGAATAAATATTATGTTTATATCAGAAGCTTTAACTGATTTCTTAGAGCACCTAGAGGTTGAAGGTGGGCGTAGTCAAAAAACCATCATAAATTATCAACTATACCTGGAGAGATTCATTGATTTTGCTGGCGATATAAATGTTGATAAAATTACATCAGAGCTAATACGCCAGTATCGCCTCTGGTTAAACCGTTATAAAAATGACAACACCGGCGAAGAGCTGTCTTTAATTACCCAAAGTTATCATCTTATTGCATTACGAGGTCTATTAACTTACCTTTCTCGTCGTAATATCAAAAGCCTGGCTGCCGACAGAATTATATTGCCCAAAGTAGTTCGTAAACAAGTGACTTTTTTACAATATGACGAGATTTTACGTATGATTGATCAAATACCAACCGATACAGAATCTGGACTGAGAGATCGAGCAATCGTTGAGTTGCTATTTTCCAGCGGACTGCGCGTTTCAGAATTGGTCAATTTAAACCGAGATCATATAAACCTAAAGAGGCGCGAATTTATGGTGCGAGGAAAAGGACAAAAGGATCGCCCTGTTTTTATTTCAAAAAGCGCTGCCGAACACATATCGGCATACTTGGAGTCTAGAACAGATAATCTACCCGCCCTATTTTTAAGCTATAGTAAACGTCACGCAACTCCTAACACCTCCGGAGATTACCGTAGGTTAAGCGCGCGCAGTATTCAGAGAATGGTTGGTCAATATGCTAGATTAGCTGGCATTACAAAACATGTAAGTCCACACACTATGCGTCACAGTTTTGCTACTGACCTACTTATGAACGGTGCGGACTTGCGCTCAGTCCAATCAATGCTGGGACATAGCAATATATCAACAACACAGGTATACACGCACGTTACCGACCAGCATCTGAAAGACATTCACGACCGATTTCATAGTGACACAGAATCTTAACCTATGGCTTACATTGACCTGCAGTAGCAGATCCGCCACCAGATACAGAGAAATCTTTACACAGACTATTCCTTAATTCAACCGCATTATTAGGATATGCGAAATCATCTCCTATTTGCAATCGAGCTTCAACTCTTCTAAACAAATCACTTGCTCGCCCTGTGGAATCGACAATTGGCTGAACTCCATCAAAATTGACAATCGTTCCGTCGGTTTTCTGGAGAGAAATCTTCACACTGCCGCCTTTATATATAGGCAATAATCTCAAGAACGCAGTTTCGCTACCAGCTGGAATCTCATCAACATCAATCACCGCCTTACACGAATATTCGCCAGAAAACTTGAATGTCTTACTGCAAGAAACCACACTTGTTCCATTATTATGTTCATTCCCGTCAGTTGCGCGTGGATGATCAGAAATCTTACCAGAAACAGCAGTACCATTCTGGCTTGCTACGTCTGACCTTAAAACGTTCGGTCGTAAGAAAGAAGTGACACCAGTTGAGTCTAAAGCCGCTAAATTAAAGGTAGATCCTGGATTAATAAGCTGCACGCGCATCAATTGTGGCGAATTAGTATTCCAGTTGCTTTTCGTCGGCAAATCCCCAGAAGTGGATATTTCAGTGTTAGCGGCGTTAGCGCCATTCAAATTGCTCTCATCATCGCGCCTATACCATTCAATAGATATCTTGCTGAATGAACCAGTTGCGCGTAGTGGCACAATTTGAGATTTTTCCTCAATAGACTTATATATAAAATCTTGAGATTTCATAGTGATCTTTACGCAAGTATACGCTTGATCA
Organism: uncultured Candidatus Saccharibacteria bacterium; assembly: GCA_938041005.1. GTDB lineage: Bacteria > Patescibacteriota > Saccharimonadia > Saccharimonadales > Saccharimonadaceae > Nanosynbacter. The sequence goes on from CALHZJ010000114.1 coordinate 31,143, forward strand.
AATTTTTTACCCGCATCCGTACCAGTTTTAATAATAGTTTCACCAGAAGAACTGCCTCCAACGACACCAGACGCCGCGACCATATTACAATTAATTGGACCATTCAGCACTCCCGCCGCTTGAATATTGCCAGTCTGGGCGGCACGAACCACGCGCTTAGCATCCTCAACCCCAGCCAAAGCCGCGTCATAAGCACTCTGCGACAGATCATTATTCGAGGATTGTCGCTGATCCATAATCATCAACTTGATAAACCCAATAGTAACAATAGTCAGCAACATCGCGCCAAATATAACCGCAAAAAGAGATACAGCACCTGATTGTCGCGCATTTTTACCCATTTGTCCTCACAATCATCTCAAATTTATTTATAGCACAGAACTCAAAATTGCTATCATCTTCAGTCGGAGCTTTACAGGAAGAATTCCTTATTTCACTCATCTTGCTCGTCCCCAATGTAAAAGTCAATTTATACAGCGCCTCTCTTGAATTATCTGAGGTAACCTTTTCTAACGTAACTTCGTGCACGCCAATTGAACCATCACCGCTATTGATAGACCTGAGCAAATTGGATGATTTTGCAAGATCGACAGTTTCTGGATATTTGCCAGAAGCGTCTTTTTTACACAATCCGCTATCCGCATCAACTACGCGCACCAAATTCACTGGATTACCATTAACCTTAAACAGACTATTTCCGCCCAACAGGCTAGGATCGTCCAAATACTTCGGATTATTCCATACATAAGAATGAGAACCAAGACAAAGTCGACCAGTTGACCAATTGCTATTATTCGGCACCCTCAAACCAGTAGTGTCAATCTTTTCAGCATTTGCCTGAAGAAAATCGCGTCGAATAGTATCTGAAATATCTCGCCCCGCTTGATTAACATCACGAAGTACAATTCCTCTGCTATACATTTTTCCCGCTTGAATACCCACCATCGCAATCGACAACAAAAGAACAGAGATAAAACTCATGGCGAGCATCAATTCGATAAGTGTAAATCCTTTTTTATAGCCCCGAATCATACAACCTCACAATCGTACCAATAGTCGCCGGCATTTTACTGCCAACTGGCATCCAGCATGCTTTTATGTACGCATCATATTTGTTGCTATCCCTGCTTCCAGTGGCCGTACTCGGCTTAACCAATCTAACAGATATTCCATACGTTTTTTTAGTATCGCTATCAACCCGCGCATATGTTTCTGCCGCTTTATAATCTCCAGGATTGTTCAATATACTAATCTTCGAAGCGAGCGAAGGCGTCGCAGCCAAAGCAAACTCTTTCGTAGAAAAATCATCAGGACATTTTTCGACACCCAAGTTTCCTTCATTGTCATTAACAGCAGAAACGCTCACCGAATTATTGTCTACCAATTTCTTCCAAGTATCATTTTTCATATCATGCGCATATCTTAGCATTTCAGCCTGAGCGTCAACCTGTTGGCGAACCAACGTCGTCTCTAAAGAATACTGAGCAATAGCCATCCCGCGATTCATGGTTTCTAATGCAATAACGGCAACTAGGCTAAAAATAGTTACTCCAAGTAACACCTCGACAAGTGTGTCACCTCTGTTAAACTTACGCATCAGCACAACCTCCTGTCGCATTACCCATAACTACAGCATCAGCAGAACCTGCGTGTGATCGTAGAAAAATAGATAATCTCTCTCCCGGTAGCCAGCCGTCATCATAAACACAAATTTCCCTCTGTTGACGCTGCTCGCCAGCAGATTGCACAACTCCAGCACTATTTTTATTGTTGACGAAATCAGTTAAATTGTCACCGAATCGACTCGTGCCAGTTCTAATATCCAACTGCCCCGTCTCTGGATGGCGGTACATCAAAATAGAAATATACGCACTATCCTTAGCTTGGTTAGAAAACCTAGTTTTTGCTTGCCAATTAACAATATATTTATCAGACTCAGCGCCCCGTCTATAAGTCCACGCGCTACCCTTATCTGATCTATAGGCATAAACTGGATAAGTTTTGTACAGATTGCCGTCCGTTGAGCCCAGAGAACCTTCAGTGGTAATATAGCGACCGACAATCACGCAATCAGATTGACCGCGCAGAGTTTCAGCTCGACCATCAGAGCCTTCAATTGGGCAAGTGCCCTTAGATCGCTCATTCTCAACATTGACCACCTTCGAGTATTCATTTCGCAAAAAACCAGCATAAGACTGCACCGAATCGCGATATTGCTGACGATTAATTGACATACTTACGCCAACCATCAGCATAGAGGTCAGCAAACCAGAAATAGCCACAAACAAAATCACTTCAATTATAGTAAAACCTTTTTGTTTATTGCCCATCACTTCTCCATTATAACATAAGCGCTTTTTACTTAGACAATAAGAAAGCCCCACTCTAAAATTTGTCGGCTAAAGAACCAAGCGAGTAAAAACCCTACGATAAGCAATGGGCCGAAGCATATCCGTGAAGTTGCTTGCAATTTTCCTCGCATCATTGATGGCAAGACAAGAAGCGTGCCGATAAGATTCGCGATGAACAACGCAGCAAACGCCAAAAGCCAATTTCCCAAGAACAAACCCAATCCAAGTCCAAGCTTAACATCACCAAAGCCAATCCAAGTTTTATCCTCCCCATAGCGATATTTTGAGAATAAATATAGCACCATATATATTCCGCTCAGAATCGCAATCGACCCAAATAACGTCATCAAGCTTTTTGAGAAATCGCCAGATAGACATACTTTTATTCCCGCAAAAATAGCGCCAAGAATGATAAACGGAATATTAATTACATCTGGAAGAAGTAGCCATCTGAGGTCATAGACAAATAAAATCGCCAGCAGCACCAAACTTGCCAACCACAAGACCAGCAACGCGACTTGCCAAATATCCGTTAACGATCCCGGCCAAAAAGCCACGGACGCAACGAACAGTCCAGCCATCACTAGTTCCAGCAAGATTTCCGTCCAACCGATAAATGCTTTGCAATATCTGCATCGCCCCAATCCAGCAACCCAACTTACCACAGGAATCAAATCGCACCACTTAAGCTCATGCCCGCAAGATAAACAGCGAGATCTATCTTTGGAAATTTTTTTTATCAATGGAGATAATTTCTTTAATTCCTTTTGGTCAACTTTTTCTCCGGCTTTTTTATCTTCCATCAATTGACGAGCCCGCAAGCGCCAAATTTGCGCTCCGGCGAAACTGCCTAAAATAGCCCCTAAAAATCCCACTAGTACAAACTTAATCATACTTCTTATGGTAACAAAAAACCATAAAAAAATCAGCCCCATACCGAGGCTGATTCGTAATTTATCTATGGATTATACGTCCTGGCAATACAATTGCTTTTGAGAACCGTTATTCTCTAGTAGAACTACAACTGCTGCGTTGCGTGAAGATCCGTTTTGCAAAGTTATATTTGCTGGATCGTCAGCAGATGGAGCTGGCGTGCTAGCAGGACATTTCTTGCCACGCATAACCTTGATTTCGTTACTAGCTACTGACATTGAAGCACCAGGTGTAGCAACCTTTAATTCTGAAGATTTGTCGTATTGATCAAGCTTATCGACATACTTGCGTAGAGACTCTTCACTAAACGTGCCACCGTTACGATTAGCTGAATTCCAATTGGTAATAGCTGCGGCAACTGTTGAAGCGTCATTCTTCCTTGACTGGTCGCGCTGGCTACGCTGCAAAGCTGGCAATGCGATAAACACCATCGCAAAGATAAGTCCAGCAATAGCCAAGACTAGGACGACCTCGATGATTGTAAATCCTTTTTTATTATCTTTTTTTGTCATTAGATTTCCCACCTTTCTATGGTTTACCTATATTTACGCAAAAATGCTTAAGCTTATAATACACTAAAAATATAAGTCAGTCTAGCGAATATTAATATTACCAACCAAACTATAAATTGGAAGCAAGATAGCCGCCACCATCGTACCTGCAACTATAGCTAAAAAGACCATCAAAACTGGCTCTATCGCCGTTGATAAAGCGCGAATTTCCTCGTCAAGCTCATCTTCATAAACCTGAGCGGTCTTGCCCATCATCTCATCAATTTTACCTGATTGCTCACCAATTTTAATCATCTGCGGTACCATTGCTAGGAAATAATCTTCATTAGATAAAGAAGCTGAGAGCGCCTTACCGCCCTTTACCTTATCTGACGCACGAAGTATGCTTTCACTAATAATCACGTTATTGACAGCATCAGATGTAATACGAAGCATATCAAGCATCGGCACACCAGTACTCAGAAGAACTTGACCAGTCCTGGCAAATCGAGCCATGTACATTTTCCTGAACATTCCTTTAAATAGCGGAACATTAAGCTTAAAGGTGTCTTTAGTCCTAATTCCTTGTTCAGTTTTCAGATATTGTACTAGGAAATAACCGCCGATAATCATTGCCAATATAACAAGCCACCAAAGACTACTAAAAAAGTTCGCCACTTTAATCATCATAAGAGTTACAAATGGCAACCCCTTATTTAAGTCACGATACAGACCCTCAACTTGCGGAACGACCGTGAATAACATAAATCCGATAACTAAGATAATCACTACCAAGACAATTGACGGATACATCATAGCACCTCTAATCTTACTCATCATAGCAGCGTCTTTTTCCTGCTGAGCAGCTAACCTCTTAAGCGAATCATCCATTGTACCTGACGTTTCGCCGGCCGAGATCAAAGCTACGTAGACTTTATTGAAAGCTTCTGGATGTTTTGCGAACGAATCAGACAATGATTTACCGCCTTCAACGTCAGAGATAATTTCCTGGACTATCTCCTGCATGCGCTTATTCGTCGTCTGCTCCTGAACCGTTCGAAGACTTTGCGCCAAAGGCAATCCTGCCCCAATAAGTGTAGCCAGCTGACGAGTAAACACAACCTTATCCTTAGTGGTGATTCTACCAGAAAACTTTGCAAAGAAGCTGGTCTTATCGTCTTGTAGTTCAATTTTTAATGGGACAAACCCTTGTGACGTCAAAAGCTTCGCGGCAGCATTTTCGCTATCAGCCTGAACAACTGATTTAACGATTTTATTACTTGCGCTATCTCTGGCTTCATAATTGTATTTTTTCATTTATTACCCCCTCATCAACCTCTCAAATTCCGTCAAATCGACAGCAAATTCACGAGCACTATCATACGTAATCGTACCGTTCTGCACCAAATTGACCAAAGTTCGATCCATCGTCTGCATTCCCTGGTCAGCACCAGTCTGAATCACGGCATCCAACTGGTGAGATTTACCTTCGCGGATAATGTTGCGCACCGCTGGATTAGCAATCAAAACCTCTGCCGCCACGACTCGCCCACCGCCGATAGCCGGAACTAGTCGCTGTGAACAAATTGCCATCAAAATATTACTGAGCTGAGCGCGAATCTGTGGCTGCTGGTGTGGCGGGAACACGTCAATCATACGGTCAATTGATTGCGCTGCGGAGTTCGTGTGTAGCGTCGCAAACACCAAGTGTCCAGTTTCAGCAATTGTAATCGCTGCTGAAATCGTCTCGAGGTCGCGCATCTCACCAATCAACACAACATCTGGGTCTTGGCGAAGACTCGAGCGCAAAGCCGCAGAGAACGAATAAGTGTCGTAATGAACTTCCCGCTGAACTACCACTGATTTTTTCGACTTGTGAGTAAACTCGATAGGGTCTTCAATGGTAATAATATGCTGTGAGCGCTCAGAATTAATTTTATCAACCAGCGCCGCCAAAGTCGTTGACTTACCAGAACCAGTTGGACCAGTAACCAACACCAAGCCACGAGGGAAATCCGCAAACGTATTAACAACCGGCGGCATACCCAGTTCAGACGCCGACTTAATTTCATTTGGAATCAAACGTAGAGCTGCAGCCAAATTGCCACGCTCATGGAAGGCGTTAACTCGGAATCGTCCCAGTGTACCAAACGCAAACGAAAAGTCGAATTCCTTATCTTTTAGCAAAATCTGTCGCTGATCTTCATCAAGAATCTGAAATACCAATCTCTCAACTGCAGGCTCATCCAATGGTTGAGTTCCGGCGGCCGGCATTAATGAACCGTCAATTCGCAGCATTGGCGGCAAACCAACTTGAATATGAAGGTCCGAAGCACGCTTCTTAACGACTTCTTCCAGCAAAATCTCAATTCGCAATTCTTGATTATTCATGTTTCCTCCTTTTACGCGGTATCCGCCGCTACCCTATTAACTTCTTCTATTGTCGTTATTCCGTTCAACGCCTTCAGATAGCCATCTTGACGCATCGTAATCATACCCTGTTGAATTGCCATTCGCTGGATTTCCGCTGAGGTTGCGCGCTTAACAATCAAATTCTGAATCTCTTCAGTAATATCCATAACCTCATACAAACCAGCTCGCCCAGCATAACCGCGAGGAGTTTGCGGCGTATCTTTTCCTTTTGCCAAGGCAAACGACGTCTGCGTCGCTAGCGGCAAACTTTCATACCCCAAATCTTGCGCGTATTGAGCAACCTGCTCCCTTGTTTGCGGCAATAATCCACCAACCGCCTCGCGAATTGCCTGCGTTTCCAGTGGTGATGATTGATAAATATCTCGACGGCGCGCCACTCGCCTCACCAAACGCTGACCGATAATCGTATTAACCGTACTGGCAATAAGAAACGGCTCGATTCCCATATCCAACAAACGCGGCAGCACACCAGCAGCGGAATTAGTGTGAAGTGTTGAGAAAACCAAGTGTCCCGTTAAGGCTGCCTGAATAGCCAAATTCGCTGTTTCATTATCGCGAATCTCACCAACCATCACAATGTCTGGGTCTTGACGCAAAATTGAGCGCAGCCCAGAAGCAAACGTCAAGCCAACTTCCGCGTTCACCTGAATCTGATTGACGCCATCCATCTTATACTCAACCGGATCTTCAAGTGTCACAATATTCACAGTGTCGTTCTTAATCTCCTTGATCAACGCGTACAAACTCGTTGACTTACCAGAACCAGTTGGACCCGATGTTAAGATCATTCCATTTGGTCGCTTAATTCCCTTACGGATCGTCCTTAATGCGCGCCCAGCGTAGCCCATGTCTTCCAAATTGAAAGAACTTCCACTCTTATCAAGCAGACGAATAACCACCTGTTCACCCCAAACGACAGGAGAGATAGCAATACGAAGGTCAACCTCTTTACCTGCAACGTTAACCGCAAATTGACCGTCCTGAGGAATGCGATGCTCGTCAATTTTCAGATTAGAAAGAATCTTAATACGACTAACTAACGCCGGCTCAATACTCTTTGGGAGCTGCATAATCTCACGCAAAACACCGTCAACACGACAACGAATCTTCAAAGCCTTCTCTAATGGCTCAATATGCACGTCGGACGCATGACTTTTTACCGCATACTCCAAAATTGTCGATAATGCTCGTGATATCGGTGAATCTTGGACAATGGTTTTAATATTGCCAGCTTCCGACAAAGACTCTTCCTGCGAAGCCTGTGCAGCCACGTTAACAGATGACAAATCCGTTTTATATTGATCCAAGACGTGACGAACACTCTCTTCTGAGGCCATGAAAACTTTTATCGGACGCTGGATGCGATTCGACAAATAGTCCACCGCTTGAACATTATTCGCGTCGATCATCGCTACCGCTAGTCGGTTCTGAACTTCGGCCAGCGGCACAGCCATAAATCTCTCAGCAACATCGGACGGTAATAGAGATAAAATATCCTGACTAATAACACTATTTGACAGATTGACATACGGCACACCCGAAACTTGAGCCACGCCATGAACTAGTAGTTCATTATCAAGCAGTCCCTCTTCACTAAGCAAACTAAACAGAGGTTTGCCACTCTCAGAGGCACGCTTTAAGGCATCATCAATGACAGACTTCTCAATAAGCCCCTCGTTTACGAGCAGCTCGATCAACTTATCTTGGATGTCGTCCGTCAGTAAAGCCATTTACACCCCTTCTCTATTTGGCTGCATCTTGACCTACGAATATTTCAACAGTTGGATTTATCGCATTATTATTAAAAATTGCTGGGTTTGGTTTTTCGACGTCAGGTGATATTTCTCGAATAGTCTGTACTTTTGTGCCAGATTCTGGGACTTTTAAGAACGAGATATTAGAGGCGACAATATAGCCGATTGCCACACCCACACCCGCGATCAATATTACCATTGCTATGTCTGTTTTCTTCATGGCTTAACCACCTTATTCTCTAATTGTATTGTTTGTGCTGGCTCGTAATAAGCAACACCTCGAACTACCAAGCTTAATCTATCCTCATTTCGCTGGATTTCTACGGTCTTTAGATCAATGACTCGAATAGACGCCTCTAATTTAGTCAACAATTCTTTCAATTTTTCAGCTGGACCACTCACTTCCATAGTAAATGATACGGCATTTTCAGATGTTGACCCAGAGCTTTCACTATCAGATCCAGATTGAGCAACGGTCAGATTTTGAATAGTCACACCAGTAGTCGTGTCGATAAATTTATTCTTCAACGAAGCACCAAGAGCGTCGGCGTTCGCATTATCTGGCAACGCGTCTAATACCGTCTGAAGAGCATTACTTTCACTGCTTGATTTTATAGAGTTAAGCGCAGTATTCGTATCCAAAACTCGGATATTCTTCTTCAACTCATCAACTGATGACAGGTTTTTATCTAGACGAGAAATCGTATTTTGCTTCTCCAAAAGAATCTTCGAATGAAATACAATTTGCTGCACCAAAAATATACTCACAACAAGCGCAATTCCCGCCAAAAATGCCGCAGAAGCCACAAAAATAAACATAGTCTTTTTCGATGAATCAATCTGTTGACGCTTGCGTATTGCAACTTCTTTATTATCGGTCGCCATTATTTCTTCTCCTGTTTTTTCGAGTTACTCTTAAACAAGCTATCCGGGATTCCCTGACGTGAATCTGTCACATCAACCTTACCAGTCGGCGTCAATACGGAAACTGTGCCGTTATTTGCAGGTGCTAATAATTCTTCCGCATATTCAAACGAGAACGAGAATTGCAACACTTTTTTACCTTCTGAGTTCTCTCCAAAACTAGTATCGCCATCTTTTATCTCCTTAGTTAGACTAACCTCGGAACTTTTATCGCCGTCAGTAGTCTGGATCTTCGTATTCAAGATGGTTTTCTTTAAGGTCTCTAACGCACTATAGCCATTAACCGCGCTACCCTCCAGAGTAATAGTTTTTGACCCAGGATTGACTTTTATATCCGAAAAACTAACATTATTTGGTGCAACTGGATTAACCGCCGTTACAACATCAAAGATCCTTGAATTGAGCTTCTTTCCAGAATGCTGCTCATTGATCTTTGTTAATTGATGTTGAATCGTTACAACCTTATTAAGATCCTCGACCGCCATCAATTTATCGTTCCTATCTTTAATAACTCCGTTCTGGACCGCCTCGGCTGCAATTTGGCTACCCAAAATCAACGCCAAAACAACTACTGCCGCAATCGAAGCACCGCCCACCAAGAACGATATCGAAATAACCCGATTGCGCATAGCCCGAGTCTTCAATAACTCGCGCTTAACGTTTGGGAGAAGATTTATCTCAATCATGATATATTACTCCTTTGTGCCAACCCTACGGCAATAGCGAATTCTGAAGCAATCGGCGCCAATTGCTGTTGATCTGACTGAGAAACTTGAACACGCTGCCACGGATCTGCGGTAATTGACTGAACTCCGGTTTTATTCATCACATATCCATCAAGCTGCGGAATAGCTGAACCAAACCCTGATAACAAAATTCCAGAAACCGCTACGCTTGGATATCGAGTTTGGAAAAACTTTATAGATTTCACCAGCTCTGAAGAAAAATTATCGAGAGTTGAATCAATCGCCCTTAGTACTTGACCATCCAATTTATCCGGCGCCAAACCAAATTTCAAAATAAATTGACGAGCTTGATCTTCCTGGACGCTAAGATTCTGAACCGCCGATCGAACCAAAGACGAAAGTCCAGTTGGAATCATACGAATAAGTCGCGGCGCCCCGTTATAAACGACCGCCAAATCCGTTGAATTTTCGCCCATATTAATAATCAAACGCGCATCCTGAGAATCGGTTGCTGACAGAGAACGAACCATAGCAATAGCGTTCGGCTCCTCAGCAATTACATTGAAACCAAGATTTTCAACAAGCTCCAAACGCTCTTCCGCGTAAGACTTCGCTGTACTTGTCAGTAAAATCTCATACTGATTCTGTGCGCGCAAACTATCACCCAATAAAGCCCAGTCAACTTCTGCCTCATCCAAAGACATTGGAATATATTGATCAATTTGATACTTCATCATCGCCTTTAGTTCTTGCTCAGGAACTTTCGGCACGTCAATAATAGTAGAAAACGTTTTATTTGACGGCAAGCCGACAGCTACATTGGACGTCTTAATTCCGGCTTGACCAACGGCGGTCATAATAGCCTCACCCAAGCGTCGCTTAGACTCTGGAGAATCGCCGCTCGTTATCTTAGAATCAACTGGCGTATAACCGTAATGCGACAAACTCCATCCCGTGCCAGTACGAGACAATTGAACCACCCGCACCGCATTCGTATCGATGTCCAGTCCGAAGAATTCGCCCAACCCTTTTGCTAATTTCATAACTAATAATAATTATATACATTAGCGTTTTAATTTGCAAACTTTTAATATCTTGGTGGCAGTTCACGAACATTCATCGTGCTAATCGCACCAGTGTTTTGATAATTATTGTAAGCCCAAATGTAAGTATCTGCCCTCAAGTTGATGATTTCTGCTGGAGTTCCAGGGTGCATATTCGGATCATTCTTTGCAGATGAAGCATGCTTTCCACCGTATGTTCGCCGCAAGAACAAGCGTCCAGTTTTAATTGGTCCGTTAACCTTCAGTTGCTTCTTACCGCAAGAAGATTCAGAAACTCCACTTAGCCAATCTCCGAAGCTAATTACCACGCCACAAGTACTAACATATCCGTCTTTCTGAGTAATCAACCAAGCATTCACTTCCCCAACCGAAGGCTCTATAATAATATCCTTCGCGTAGATAATTAGTTGTGGCAATTGGCGCACATCATTCGTGTCTGTGTATAGCAAATCACCCGAAATCCTAACTACACCCGAGGACTTTATGACTATACTCTTGCCTACGCTTAATTTTGACCCCGTTAAGGTTACGTTTCCAGCGTTATATTCACCCGAAGCTAGACTATTCACATCTACATTGCCAGAGATATTACCTCTCGTCCCACCAACCGACGGTAAAGTAAAATTATCTGGAACTGAACTAGTGCTACTGAAATTACCAAACTTTGGAGTATTAGCGAAAGTCAATTTGTTGTAATCGCGTGGATTTACACCCGAGCGACCATTAAATGATGATGACAATCCAGCCCCTGAAGCTGATTCAGCATTACCATTGGCAATAATTCCATATTCACTCCAAGAACCGTACACATTCTGATTTGCACTTGAAGTCTTATTCGTAATAACATCCTTATCTGTCTTAATGTCGCCACCCCACACCTGAACTTTAGGGGTTTTACCAACAGTTACACACTGAGCTTGGCTAGTTTTGAATGTATGATGATTAGCGTTTTGATTATAAGCGCTAACCATAGCAACGTAACAAATCTTGTCACCAAATTGCAAATTTGAAGACGATACATCATCAGTGTGACTGTTAAGCATCGTCACCGATTGATTCAACTGCAACTCACCTGTATGTTTGGTTTTTACAAGGTCACCCTGACAATCAACAGCTCCGTTGATATTTTTTATGGCTTCACAAGGCCAGTTGTCACTCCAAGTAACAATACCCTCCCTGGCTGGCAAAACCAGATTTTGTCCTTTTGGGACTTTATATTTTACAACAGTATAGTACTTGTCATTATTCTTGGTTTTTGTGGTTGACCCGTCATGACCAAAACTAGCATTTATACCAGCAACCTTATTCTCGCCAACATCGATAGTTTTTTGACTAACACTTAGAGTTGGGGTGAGGTTGTAATGTTCAATTATCTCAACTGATATACTATAATCTATGCCAACTGCTGGACAATTATCTATTTGCCATGCATCCTGTGCATATTGGGTTGTGCTAAGGCAATAAGAGTTTCCATACGCCGGGTAAGCGTGATTATATCCGTTAATCTGACGATAAAGTCCATTAACTCTCACGGTACCACTATTTTTTATACCACCCGGAACAATCACATCAAAATACACTGGATTAGAAAACCAATATCTAGTATATGGATTTTTCATTGACAATACAGTTTTACCATTCAGATCATCACTAGAAGCCAAAGATACGTTAGTAAAATCATTACTACTGACTTTCATATTATATAATTTTCTATAATCATAAGTCATAGCTGGATACATACACCCTGCTCTATCGTTTGGAGGTCTATCGTTGCCATGACTAGGGTCAAGAACCCATCTTTGATCATCTACGTAAATCTGATACCCACCCAGCCACACTGCTTCACACACTGAATTATATTGTGGCTGAACCATAGTTCCGCACAAAAATACAATCATATTGAGTCGTAAGCGTATTCTTGTGTCTCCATAATTAACTTTAATCGGGCTGATAGAGTTACCTCGAGATTCAGACGAAATCCACGTAACAGTCTGATACGCTGCACCATGATTTATAGCGGCTCTTAGATTCGAAAAATTCCCAGAGTTAATGTTATTTGATAAGGCTGACCTACACGCATCATCCCAACTAACCGCAGAACTTATACCACTGGGTAAATTGTCATTTAAGTAGCTATCCGAATATGCACTTGCAGATAATGAACCAATAAACGAAATTATAAATACGACTACCCCTATTGCTATAACTCTTTTGAAATTTGCATATAACATATTCAATTTACCTCACTTGGAGCAATAATGGGCCTGTTATTAATCGAATTATAATTAATTTTGACTGACGCTAACCATTTGCGTAAAATTGCCGGTGGTTTAGCTGAGGGAGAGAACTTGTCACTATACTTGACACCAGACTTAATTAACAACTCAATTTCATTTATATACTTCTCTGCATTTTTAGAATCATTTAATTGTAAATAGTAATTTACCAATATATAATCACAGTTAATGTCAAGGTTAAAGCTGTCTTTTTTTAATATATTTTGTGTTATACCGTGTAGACTATTAATATCACCCGAATTAATAATTGATGAAGCGGATGTAATTACTGAGTTATCACATACAATACGAGGCGAGCGAGAAACTTTGTTTGAATCTATCACAGAACCAACATCGTGGCTTGGAGTCCTTAATTTAGAATAAAAGAATACACTAAAAACAGATACTGACATTAAAACCAAGAAAAGACCCACAAATAACAAACCTATACGTTTATTATTTGTTAACCACACCCTAAGTCGTTTAAGAGACAATCTCTCCATACTGCTTATTCTAATCCATTTTTACTTTTTTTTCAAATAAAAACACTGCTCTGGGGACGAGCAGTGTTTGAATCTTTACATTCTATTAATTTTTGATAATAGTACCAGCAGTGCCGTTGATAGCGTCAGCAGTTTTTTCTAATGAGGTTATAATTGCCGTACGATTTGCCCCTCCCGCAAGAAACTGCAAGGTGGCTTGAGTTTTTGGTAACATTGAACCAGCAGCAAACTGACCATCGTCTGCTGCAAGATATTTCTTCTATTTCATAATACTTATGACAACCCAATAAACTATAATCCACAAGTGTTTGATATAATAAAGTTATGAGTTTATCTATTGGAATTGTTGGTTTGCCGAATGTCGGCAAGTCGACACTTTTTAACGCTTTAACAAATAATGACATTTTGGCGGCTAATTATCCGTTTGCGACAATTGAGCCGAACACAGGAATTGTTCCCGTACTAGATAATCGCCTGCAAATTTTAGCCGATCTTTATCGCGCGCAAAAAATTATTCCAGCCACCGTCACTTTCGTCGATATCGCTGGGCTGGTTGCTGGCGCGTCTAAGGGTGAAGGTCTGGGCAATAAATTTCTACACAATATCAGAGAGTGTGACGCGATTGTTCACGTTGTCCGTGCGTTTGAGAATTCAAAGATTCTGCGCCATGATGAAGCGCCAATTGACCCAAAAAAGGATATTGATATTATCAATACTGAGCTGATTCTGGCCGATCTACAAACTCTTGAAAAACGCCTGCCTCAGCTTCAAAAAGAAGCTAAAGCAAACCCAAAAGCTCGCCAAAAAGTTGAATATCTACAATCTTTAATCGACAATTTACAAAAAGGTGTACCAATTTCCGCTCTGTCAGATGTGGATTTTGAGGCAATTTCCGACCTACACCTTCTTACCGCCAAACCCGTCATTTACGCGTTTAATGTCGACGAAGAAGGATTAAACAATTCCGATCTACATAGTCAATTGACCGAACTCGTAAGTCCCGCAAAAACCGTCTTTGTCTGCGCAAAACTGGAAGAAGAATTGAAGGGCTTATCTGAAAATGACGCCAAAGAGTTATTAGAAAGCTACGGCGTCAAGGAAACTGGACTCGCCAAACTTATTCACGCAGCCTACGATACGCTCGGACTACAAAGCTACTTAACTGCGGGCGAAAAAGAAGTCCGAGCTTGGACAATTCACAAAGGCTGGACTGCACCGCAAGCCGCGGGCGTTATTCACTCGGATTTTGAGCGCGGATTTATTGCCGCACAGATTGTTGATTTTGATGATTTAGTCACTGCAGGGTCTGAGGTTAAGGCTCGTGAAAACGGCAAAATTCGCACTGAAGGAAAAACTTACGTCATGCAACCGAATGACGTTGTTGAGTTTCGGTTTAACGTTTAGTTAATTTCAATTTGTAAAATCGCTCAAGATTACCCTTACTACCAGCTACTTCACTATCTTTTTTATCTAAGATAACAAAATACTTTTTCGCCCAATCTTCAAAGTCGGACAAAATCTGTCGACGAACTTTATCGTTTTTAATAATTCCCTTATTAACCTGATGCCGCCCCGCTTCGAATTGAGGCTTCACCATAGCAACCAATATCGTATTTGTATTCATCAAATTTTCAGCCACATGCGGCAAAATTTCCCTCAGAGATATAAACGACACATCGCCCACAATAATATCAATTGCTTCATCTGTATAAAAATCACGAATATCGGTCTTTTCGTGAAGAACAATTTTTGGGTTCGGTCTCAAACTTGGATGGAGCTGGTCAGTTCCAACATCAACAGCAAATACTTTTTTGGCGCCATGACGCAGCGAATAGTCAGTAAATCCGCCCGTACTCGAGCCAATGTCCAGAACAGTTTTATCCTGAAAATTAAGATGAAAATACTCCGCTACGCTTGCCAGTTTTAAGCCGGCTCGCGAAACGTAAGTTTCCTTCTTCTCGAGCTTTATTTCGTCCGAATCAGATACCATAGTCCCTGATTTCTGGACAATTTTCTTATTCAAAAAAACATAGCCCAGGCGAATAAAATTATCCGCCTGAGACCTTGTTGTCACCAAACCGCGCTCGACCAGAGCTTTATCTAATCGCTGTTTCATTAAATAGAACTATTTCTTTCGCTCGCGATATTCACCAGTCGATGTGTCAACGCTAATGATGTCGCCCTGCTTGATAAATGCTGGAACTTTGACAACTAGCCCTGTCTCCAAAGTAGCGTCTTTTAGCACAGATGAAGTCGTATCGCCCTTAACCACATCTTCCGTGTAGGTAACTTCCAGATATTTATTCTTTGGTAGTTCAACGTTAATCACTCGACCGTCGAAGAATTGAAGGCTTAATTCGTCGCCTTCTTTCAGGTATTTACTGGCGTCATCCACGATTTCCGCAGCCAGCTCAAATTGCTCAAAGCTAGTCGGATCCATGAAATAGAACTTGTCGCCGTCGTTATACAAATATTGCGCAGTTTTATTATTTACTTCCGCAGCTTCGATTCGCTCTTGACCCTTGAAAGTCTTTGGAATAACACTTCCGTCAATTAGGTTTTTCAATTTCACGTTAACAATCGAACCGCCACGACCCATAACTTTTTGGCCGTATTCTACGACGCGATATGGCTTGCCGTCAATTTGACAAACTACGCCTTTTTTCAAATCAGTTGGCTGATACATATTTTCTCCTTTCCAATAAAATATCTCGCTGCCAAATATGTAATAGCAACGAGATATTGCGCATTAAACGTTCCTAGTTGCTGCTAACAAATGGCAACAAAGCCAAGTGGCGAGCACGCTTAATTGCTACTGCCAAGCTTCGCTGTTGCTTTTCGCTCAAACCAGTCTTGCTGATTGGCTCGATTTGACCGTAAACATTGATGTAACGTTGCAAAGTTTTTACATCTTTATAGTCAAAAATAATCGGTGGATTTTTCTTCAATTGTGCCATTTTAATCTCCTTATTAGAATGGAATTTCGCTTAGGTCAATTGGCTTATCGTCAATTTCCGTTACGACTTCCTCTTTTTTAGTAGTCTTTGGTGCTGCAGAACCTGAATTGTCGCCGCTTGGACCGTCTAAGAACGTTACATCTGAAGCAGTGACTTCAATTCGACTCTGTCTTTTACCAGTATCCTTATCTTCCCAGCTATCCTGTCGCAGTCGTCCTTGGATCAAAACCCGACGACCTTTGCTTAGATATTGCATTACCAAATCACCAAGTTTATCCCAGGCTGTGATATTGAAAAAGTCAGCCTGATCGTCTTGAGATTGTCGATCAACAGCAATACTGAAACTAACTACATTCTTGCCAGAAGCAGTTGTTCGCTGTTCTGGATCGCGTGTCAATCTACCCAACAAAATCACTTGATTGATACTTCGTGCCATATTCTATCCCCTCTTTTACCTTACGGCAGTTAGGCTTATTTACTTGATTCGCTTGAATCAGATTCTTCGTTGCGTGCTTTTTGCTCGCTTAATGCTTGACGAGTTTTTTCATCAGTTTTTACCAATAGGTAACGCAAAACTTCATCGGTAATATTAAGTGTGTTTGAAATCTTCAATAAAGCTGGTGCTGGCAATTTAACCTCAAAGCAAACGTAAACTGCAAAATCTTCACGCTTGATTGTGTAGGCCAATTTTTTCTTGCCCCAGTTATCTTCTTTGGTAATTTCACCACCGTTAGTAGTGATTAAACCACGTACCTTATCCAACGCTGAATCTAGATTAGCCTCTAAATCCGGGTGAATAAGAACAGTTAGTTCGTATTCGTTCATGTTTCCTCCTCTGGAATCCATTTACGGATGCTTACGCTGTCTCACGTAAGCTTAGGTTAATATTCAATTGCTATTATATCACTAAACAGCCAATATTGCCAATCTCACCACTGATAAATCGTAGCAATTGCTATTCCGCCAGCAGTTCCTCAAGCTCTTCTGGACTAGAAATCAAAACATCGCGCGGCTTAGAGCCGTTCTGCGGACCAATGATTCCTCGCTCCTCCATCTCTTCGATGATTCGAGCGGCTCGTTGATAACCAATTCCCAAACGCGTTTGCAACATACTCGTTGAGGCCTTGCGTCGTTCAACCACCACACGAACCGCATCCTTAAACTTATCGTCACCACCTTCCGACAAGTCCATTACGACTCCGCCCTTGCCGTCTAATTGAACTGGCTGAGCCACCACTTCGTCATTGTATTGTGGCGCCATCTGCATGCGCAAATGATCAGTAATTTTATTCACCTCGTCATCTGTCACCCAGGCACCCTGAATACGCCTTGGTTTGCTCATACTAGTTACGTAAAATAGCATATCTCCTTGACCCAATAATTTCTCAGCACCAGATTGGTCTAAGATCGTAATACTATCAACCTGGCTAGCCACTGTAAAGGCAATTCGCGCCGGCACATTCGCCTTAATCAAACCAGTAATCACATTCACGCTAGGGCGCTGCGTTGCCAGCACCAAGTGAATACCCACCGCTCGCGATTTCTGCGCCAAGCGAACAATTAGCGTCTCAACATCCTTTTTAGCCATCATCATAAGATCAGACATCTCGTCCACCACAATCACAATATACGGCATCGATCCATCTTCATGCTCCTGAACATTGCCATTTTCATCAGCAATCGCAATCTTCTTAGCGCGCGACTGCAACCTCTTGTTGTATTCCTTAATATTACGGATTTTCTCGCCCGCCAACAATTTGTAGCGGCGCTCCATCTCATTCACTGCCCACTTCAAAGCTGAAATGGTCTTTTCCGGCTCGTTAATCACTGGCGTAAGAAGATGTGGAATATCGGCGTACGGTGCCATTTCGACCTGCTTCGGGTCAACCAAAATCAACTTCATATCACTCGGACTATTGCGATACAGCAAGCTACATAGCAAGGTATTAATCATCACAGACTTACCAGAACCCGTTTGTCCAGCAATCAACAAATGCGGCATCTTCCCCAGCTCGCCCACAACAACTTGACCAGATATATCTTTACCAATTCCAAAACTCAAAGGATCACGAGCAGCAGCCCACTGTTTTGATGACAACGTACTTCGTAGTCGCACTTCGGCAGCCTTGCGGTTAGGCACTTCAATACCAACCGCTCGCTGACCGGGAATTGGCGCCTCAATCCTTAAACTTTGTGCCGCCAAATTAAGCGCAATGTTAGTTTCCAGCGCCGTAATTCGCGTCAATTTAACCCCACTTGGTGGTCTTAGGGTGTATTGCGTAACTTTTGGACCAACATTAATGTCGCCCATCGCCGCCTCAATATTAAATTCAGCCAGCGTATCGTGAATTATTTGGGCATTCTGGCGCGTATCTCCAGCATCAGCACCACTTTCATTCTTCTCTAATAGATCCAGGCTTGGCGCTTCCCAATTCGGATCACGAGTTGCCACCAAAGCCTGTTCTTCATTGACCTTCTCTGGCTTCTCCACTTTCTTCAATAAGCTCTTTTTCTCTTTGGCCGTATCAATTATTGGCACACCAGCGTTTAGCTTAATTTCTCCCAGGTCGGTCTTTTTCTCTTCTTCCGTCGGCTGAGCAATTGATGCCTTCTTCATAACAGAACGATTATCATCGTCCTCCTTGGTATTGCTCTTAATCATCTCCCAAAGTTTACTGAAAACTGTAAACGGTGACGTTTGAGTAATAAATAGAACTGTTATAAACGCCAAAACTAGATAAATAATCACCGCAATTGCCGAATCTACCATTTTCAAGGTTGCCGTGTTTAATATGTCGCCCACAAATCCACCAGAATTCGGACGTGAAGCCGTCTTCATTAACCCAAACAATCCAGAAAACCACACAATTTCCAGAATTGCCGCAAATTTCACCACTGCGGATAATTGATTCTCTTCTGCTCGGAAAGTCTCAACCGCCAAATAAATCAGCAATATCGGCAAGGCGTACGCCGTATAGCCAATTGTTTTTACGGTCGCCATATCAATCCATTGTAAAACTGGACCACCGACGCCAAACCACGATACGACGAGTAGTAGCGACAAAAGAATAAGCATCACCGCGCCAACTTGCGACCAAAAACCCGCCGGCAAACTATGCTGCGGCTTGGCTGGTGCGGATTTTTTCGTGCTCTTTCGTTTTTTTGCCATAATCGTTTTTATTATACACTGATTTTACACTTATTAACAGATATAAAAAATCAATCTACTACGCTTAGTATTATAGCACAATTTACCAGTAAAATCAATCTAGAACCCTAGTACGGGCGCGCGTTCTGTCGCTCTCTGGCTTTTGTGTCATTTGCTTCAGTATCTGGCACTTGGCGCTGCGGGAAACGGCGGCGTGGAGCAGTTGGAAGAGTCATTTTTGACTCGTCTGAGGCAGGTTTTTTACCGCGCGCTGGCGATTTCACAGCAGAATGCGTTGGCGTAGCTGCCGACTTAACAGATTTCAATCCACCAACTTCATTTATCACTGGAATGACAATCGGCGTTCGGCGAGTCTGATCATACAATATATGCGTAATCTCATCTTTAATTTCTTTTTTGATCACATCCAAATCATATTTGCCAGAAAAACTACGCGCCGCTTTTTGCTTCAAGTATTGGCGAATCATATTCATCAACTCTTCAGAGTCACGCAAGTAAATAAATCCGCGAGAAATAATGTCTGGGCTGGTCAATAATCGTCCCGTGCCACGCTGTACGGTCAGCACCACAACAAACATTCCCTCTTGCGACATGTGAATGCGATCTTTCAATACAACCTCAGAAACAATTGCACCAGTATCATCATACATTACTCCGCCAACGTGAATTCGCCCAGCTTTCTTTGCTTGCCTTTCAATATCAATTTCAATAATATCTCCAGCATCACACACAAAAATATTCTTACGAGGAATTCCACATTCCTTTTCCGCCAACCGAGCATTATGCACCAACATATGGAATTCGCCGTGAATTGGCATGTAATAAGTTGGGTTAAGCGCGTTGATCAATTTAACGTGATCGTCATAATAGCCGTGACCTGACAAGTGCAGAGGACCGATTCCTGTCAGGTGAGTTTTGCCGTTCTGAATAACGTCAGAACCTTCACGCATCAGACCGTCAACCGTTCGCACCACACTTTTCTCATTGCCAGGAATTGGATTTGAGCTAAACACCACAACGTCCGAGCCCTTAATTTTCATATATTTATGAGCGCCCGTCGCCATGCGATTTAAGACAGCATTAAATTCACCTTGCGAGCCAGTACAAACTACGGCAATTTGATTATCTGGTAATTTAACAATATCTTCCATCTTCATAATGGTGTCTTTAGGAATCTTAATCGTCCCCGAACGTAGCGCCACCTCTAGGTTTTGGATCATCGAGAATCCAGCAAATGCCACCTTGCGTCCGTGCTTATGCGCCTCTTCCAAAATTAATTGCAAGCGATGCACCTGCGACGAGAAGCAGCTCAAAATTACTCGACTATTGCTAAACTTGTCCATCACCTGACCGATGGAATACTGAATATCAAACTCCGTATGTGTGTGCGTACCGGCCGACTCACAGTTGGTCGATTCATTCATAAACATCAAAATGCCTTCTTTTGAAGCTACTTCCGTAAGTCGCTCAAGGTCGAACTTCTGACCATCAACTGGACTTTCCTCGAATCGCCAGTCACCAGAATCGACAATCACGCCCATTGGAGTTCGAATAATCACCGCCGTAGAATCAGGAATTGAGTGGTTAACTCGCACCAACTCGATTGAAAAATGCTTAGAAACTTGAACAATTTCGTGACTCAGCGGATCCATCACTCGATAATCCGGCTTGAAATCCACTTCTGAATCGTCCATCGTTCGATCAAGCATGCCAATCGTAAACTTAGAGCCATAAACTGGTGCTGGAATACGATGAATGAAGTGACGGAACGAGCCAATGTGGTCAAGGTGTCCGTGCGTAAAAACATGCGCCTTAATTTTATGCTTATTCTCTTCCAACCAAGTAATATCTGGCGTGATGTAATTGATGCCTGGATAATCGCTGCCCGGGAACAGAAAACCCATATCTACGATGATAATCTCATCATCATATTCGATGGCGTTCATATTCTTGCCAATTCCCATTTCACCCACGCCACCAATCGGAATAATCCGAAGCTTCGGCTGACCGCCGCGAACGGGTTTTGGTTGCATTTTTGCACTAAATTGCTCGCCGCCGTATCCGTTGTAAACTGACTTGTTCACTGGAATATCAATCAAGTGCTGTGAAGCCCTGAGATTAACATTCTCGCTCGTTCGTCGCTGAGCTCGGAAAACCTCACCCTTACGAGTAGTTGTGCTATTCAAAACTGCATTGTTACTTTTCTTTGACTGCGGACGCTTGTTGGCGTCGTCTTTTTGCGGTGTTGCTAGTCGCCGCTGACCCATATTGTTATACTCCTTTTTTATTACAATATAATTCAAAAACCAGGTATAGAGGTGAACTGATGTAAATTCCTCTAGTTAGTACTCTTATATTAGCAAACCGCTCATTTTTTGTCAAAGAACAATGTTTTATAACAGAGGTCAATTAATCATCGCCATCCACCGACGTGTGTGCGAATTTACGCTTGCCACGATAAGCGAAGAAGCCGATTGTCAATAAATTAGCCACCAACAAGAATCCAACCAAAACCCACATACTGCCGCCGTAAAATGCGTTATCTAGCCCGCCCGAAATAGCCTGGCGCAATGTGCGAATCGAGTAAGTCATCGGCACTAGCGGATTAATTGCCTGGAAAAATCCGTTGGCAGTTTGGATTGGGAATGTTCCTTCGCTGGAGCCCAATTGGAGCACCAAAAGAACCATCGCTAGGAATCGCCCTGGATTATCCAAAACAATCACCAAAAGCGACACAATCGACATATACGCAAACGACGTCAGATAAATTGCCCCGATAAAATGCGCTGGATGCTCTGGAGTTAGCCCTAAGAAAAACACCATCACCAACATCAAAATCGTTGCCTGCATAAAGGCCGCCACGCCAGCCACCGAAGCTTTGGATAGCCACCAACGAATCGCACTTTCCTGTTCAGAAAAAGTTTTGCGAATCGGATAAATAACATTCAGAACAATCGCCCCAACAAACAAACTTAGCGACAAAACATACGGCGACAAAGCGTAGCCATAGTTCGGAACATTGCCTTTTTCGGTCGTTTCTGACTTCACTGGATTTGCAATTTGCTGTTGAGTCGTAGCGCCAGTTGGCTGAATTTTTATATGATTAGAAGCGTCCGCCAATTTATTCGCCAGCGTGTCCGCGCCGCTTGCCAGTTGCGAAGTTCCATCAATCAACGCGCCCGAGCGACTTTCTAATAAACTTGCGCCATTCGCCAATTTTTGACTGCCCGATTTTGCTTCACTTAAGCCGTTTGTTAAGCTTGCCGAGCCCGCCAATAATTGGTTGTTCGCAAATCGCACGCTGTTATAGCCGTTAAATGCGGTGATTGCGTTTGGCGTCAATTGATTCACGCCGTTATTCAATACAGAAACTCCAGCCTGAAGCTGCGTTTGTTGTGCTGATAGTTGCTGTTTTAGCGCTTGAAGATCTTCACGTAGCGTCCCCATCTGTGCGATAATCGTCTGAGTTTTCGTGAATGCTCGAGAAATATTGCTAATTTGCGGCAAACTTATCGTCGTCGTAGAATTGCCACCAGGAGCGGCTGCTTGCGCGCCCAAAGTCCGCAAAGTATCGCCCGCCGTCAACAAGTCGGATCTCGAATCTTGTATTGTTTGCACCAAAGTTTGCGCTTCCGTTTCTACCTTGTTTTGCTGAGCCACGAGCGCTGGCGATGGGTTACTCACGCTGGCGTTTAACTGATTTATGCCCGATTGCAATTGTTTCATTCCGTCAGATAATTGTGACAATTGAGATTCGGTCGGCAAATTGTTCGACAATTGCCCCAATCCCGCCTGCAATTTACGAGAACCGTCGCTAAGTTGCGCCAGTCCGCCAGTCAAGGATTGCTGATTTACCGCTAATTGCTTAACGCCGCCAACGTATGTTTGTGTGCCAGATTGCAATCGCCCTAATCCGTCGTGCAAAGTTGATGCGCCGTTAGCTGCCGTATCTAGCCCTATTCCAAGCTTGTCCAAATTCTCCAAAATTCCCTTAGCGTACGCCTGAGTGATTTGCTCAGACACCGAAGATTTGACCTTGGCGGCAGCTTGATTACTGACTAGCGAACCAATATAGTTTTTCGCTGGCGTGGTCGTAAAATTAATAACCGCTTGCTGAGGTTCAGATTTGGTAATTGACGCCGCTTTCTGCGAAAAGTCGGACGGAATAGTTACCACTGCATAAAAATGCCCGCTATTCACGCCTTCGTCTGCTTGCTGCCTACTAACAAACTCCCAGCCCAAATCGTGATTATCTTTCAGTTTTTTTCTCGACAGATTCGC